>JARGGF010001096.1 GCA_029210905.1 Bacteroidales bacterium
AAGGTGTTGTGGTCTTTTTTTATTTTCTTTTGGGCCAAAGAAATTGTTCCTTCCAAAAGAATGAGAATGATCAGTAAGCTACTAATCAGGTAATTTTTTTTCATGTTATTTGGTTTTAGTTAGGGTAAAAAAAATACCATTCAAAACTGAACGGTATTTTTTAAAATTATCCTGGATTTTTCCTATTTGATATCATGTTGGTGCAATAACTTATTTTCCTTCTTCTTTTGCTGGTTTATCAAATAAATTATCTGGCATTTCTTCATCAAAAACTATTTCATCTATGGTAATCTGACTCATTGAGTTTCCACCAACTTTTGACTCAATTGAATGAGCTATTGCAACGCCATTCATCATTTTATAATTGCTTGTAAATTGATCCATTTCAACTTCATTTCCTCCATAGCTGCGTTTCATATTTGTTTTTAATATCACAAAACTGTCAGCATCAATAAAAAGGTAAGTAACATCGCCTTCGCCACCCTCTTGATCAGGCTTTTCTGTTAATTTCAGTTTATATACTTCGGTGCCTTCCATGTCTTCAGCACCAACTAATTCAAGAGTGCTGCCTTTTTCCTTATAATTATATAATTTGCCATCCATTTCAGCTGTTTCTTTAAATTGTTTCAATTGGTCCTCATTAAAATCCTGTGGTTCAGTTGATCCTGACATTGGGATAATCATATAACCCTCAGTACCATTGTAGGCCTGAATCATTACAGAGCCCTGGATAGTTGCTTCCACACGAACTTTTCCTGGTCTTTTAACACGCATTACAACAGGAAATTCCATTCCCTGGGTAGAAACTTTCCCAGTCATTTTCATGCTCTTTACTGCAGTCAGTTTATCTTGCCCAATAGCTTCAAAATGACTTTTAAGGATTTCATCCAGGCTCATTTCCTGGGCATTAATAGAAATTGCAGCCATTAGGGTAATTGCGAAAAGTAATAGTGTTTTTTTCATTGTTTATTTTTTAATAGTTTAAATTTATAATAGATTAATTATGTGTATTTGTCGCCCATTTTTATAAATTGTTACATCATTTTTTCATTTTTTTCAATATCTCTTAGCAAGTGCAAGGTAGACCTTATATCAACATATTGAAAATCAGAATTTAAGCTTGTTTTAAGCAATTGAGAAATTGCTGTTTCAATAGCTTGCTTCCTGAAAAAATCCTGATGGACAAAATTTAAATATTTTACTACTTTAAAACCATCAAACCATTGGTAAAATCTTTTAATGAAACTCTTAAGATTGGTGGTATCCTTATTTATTATTTTTATGGCATTTACATAATTACTTTGTTTCAAAAATGCGCTCATAGCAGGATGGTAATTGTTGATAATTTCTTCTAATTTATGATCACTTATTTTAAAAAACAACTCCTTTTCAGCAAATAATAACTTAAGTGGTGTAAATGCTTCAAAATTATAGGTTTGGAATATTCTTTCCGGATCTTTTATGTATTGAAATATTACAGGACCGGTGCCAAAGGGTACCCTTTCGGAGGGTCTTGAAGATGGAAAAACCGAAGTGCTGTTTAATGCATAAAAACTTCCGGTTTGCATAATTTTCTGAATGAAATAAAAATCTTCGCCTGCTTGTTTTTTATTCATTCCTCCCTGTGCGCAATAGGCCTGAACCCCAACTGCAAAGCTTGAGCCTACAGTGTAATGGAAAAAAGGAAAATTTGCGTATTTAAGTGCTAATTTATAGTATCTTAGGTGGGTTTCGTATTCACATATCCGTTTGTATACTTCATCAGAAAATTCATCTCCAGCTATGTCATGTTCGAAATAGATGGAACATCCATTAACATGCTGGGTTTTAAATAAGTTTTCAATTTCAATAAAATAATTAGCAGCAACTGTGGAATCAGCATCAAGCGAGCAGATAATACCCTCCTCTTTGTTTGCCTGTAAAAACCTGTTAATAGCTTCATCCATACCTACCTTCCTTGCATAGCCAGCGCCGGCGTGTTTTTTAGGTATGTTTTCTATTAGTATAC
>JARGGF010001097.1 GCA_029210905.1 Bacteroidales bacterium
ACTAAAATTGTCAAAAAGAAACACTACAAAAGGTATCCACGGTCTAAAGTCGTGGTTGTAAAAAGAAGAAATCCAAGGATAATTAAAACGCTTCCGATAGGTTATTCAACCTATGTTTATCGCAGAAATAATTATTTCTTCCATAATGGATATTTCTACAGAAATCAGAACAATGCCTATACTATTATTGCTCCTCCCAGAGGAATTAGAATAAAAACATTGCCTGTAGGATATAGAAAAATTATTATGTATAAAAAACCTCATTTTTATTATAAGGGAACATTCTATCGTGAGATAAACGGAGAATATGAAAGTGTTGAGCCGGAAATTGGAGCTATAGTACCGGATATACCCCTTGAAATTGCAGAAGAGGTAGTGGTTGATAATGTTTCCTGCTACGAGATAGCAGATTTTCTATATAAAAGTGTTGATTCGGATGAAGGAAATCAATACGAAGTAGTTGGACAACTTGAGGGTGATTCAGACGAATAATTCACTTTTCAATATTAATCAAGACCCAAACTTTATTGAAGTCATGCTGAGAGAGCCAGCAACAGCTTTATCATTAAATATGTTGATTGGTTCTTTTTTATCTACCATTCCAAGCACATAAAGGAGCGGAATAAAATGCTCCGGTGTAGGAATTGCAAGCTGGAATTCCTTTCCCTGGGCAGTATAATTAATTAATTCCTTATGATTGCCATCCAGGATAAATGATTTCATTTTATCATTTGCTTCAAGGGCCCAATCATATCCATATCCAGATTCATTTAGTTTATCCCAGGCTACCAGGCTCAAATTGTGTACGATGTTTCCACTGCCTATAATTAAAACACCTTTTTGGCGTATAACTGATAGTTCTTTTGCAAGGCTGTAATGATCCTGCGCTTTTTTGCTATAATCCAGGCTTAATTGAACAACAGGAACGTTGGCCTTTGGATACAAATGTTTTATAACAGACCATGCACCATGATCCAGTCCCCACTTGAGATCTAATTCAATTTGCGTTTTATTAACCAGATTTTTAATACCTCCCGCCAAATATGGTTGGCCCGGCGCCGGATATTGCACTTCATACAAAGCCTTTGGAAACCCTCCAAAATCATGAATTGTCCGAGGGTTTTCCATGGCAGTAACAAAACTGCCTTTCGTTTCCCAATGTGCTGAAATACAAAGAATTGCTTTTGGCATTTCCAGGTGTTCAGAAAGGTTTCTGAAACCATTTACAAACTCGTTTTCCTCAATTGCATTCATAGGACTTCCATGCCCTAAAAAAAGCACAGGAAATTTTTTGGTATTGGCAAAAGTATTTGAAAATTTTTGCAATGTATCCAATTTTTCCATTCCACCGTTGATAATTAATTCAAATCCTGGCTAATTGTTCTAGTCAAATAATAGATAAATAAAAGGATTGCAATAATTAACAAAGAATTGCTTATCCAGGCTTTTGTTTGAATTTCTTTTTCGGGTTTAATCCAAAATATAAAGGCAGCATTGAAATAATCGATTACTCTTTGACTATTATGCCTGGATGTATAAGCACTGAAATTATTCATATTTTTTCTATTGAAAATTGCCTTATTTATAATGAACCGAACAAATAGCAATAATCCAATAGCCAGATAAACAAAAACTTTTAAATCCAATATCTCCATTTAATTATTCATTTTACTAATCGACCTATCTATTCCCAAAAATGCAGGCAGGGAACCCAACAATCGCAATATAATAATAAACGAGTGTCTTTATAACTAATAACTCATAAACCTAGAACTTGCTTTAATTTCTTGACTAACAAAGCTTTAGGTGTCACAGCTTACATCGTCCCATTCCTGATTCATGTAGTTTATTAGCCAATTTAATGCATAATGCCTTTCAAAAACAACTCCCTGATTTACCTCAGATAAATTGGAATTATTAATTCTTGCATCTACACAAGCCCAATCAAGCCGGTAATAAAGGTCATTTGCATCAAGGATTTCGGATTTACTCCTGGTTTCATA
>JARGGF010001098.1 GCA_029210905.1 Bacteroidales bacterium
TCTATGAGGGCTAAGGCATCCTTACCCCTTCCAGGGGTAAACACAATGCCACGTCCTCTGGGCGTGGATTTTTACTATGATGAAGAATTGGCTTATTGGGTTGAAGAAGGAATAGCCACTAAGGAAGGCAATAAATATACTGGAAACGTAAGCCATTTTAGCTTTTGGAAGCTTGGAAAAAAGGCAAAGGAAACTGCCACTGTCAATGGAAAAGTAATTGACAGAAATGGACGTCCGATAGTGGGGCAAAACGTACGTATTGACCAGGTTTCGGCAGTTACTGATAATAATGGCTATTTTGAAGCAAAAGTATTGCCCGATCATGAATTTCTGGTTGGGATGAACTACAAAGGTTTTGAAATAAAAATGGATGCAGGACCAATTGCTGCCGGGCAAACTCAAACCATTGACTTATCAGTGCCCCCAATGACCTACGTGGTTGGAACTATTGCAGATTGCGACAATAATCCGAAAAGGGGACAAGCCAACTTGAGTTGGGGAGAACCTGAATTTTCAAATTTATATACAAAAAATGGCAATTTTGAGCTTTCCATACCATCTGCAGTTAAAAATTCAACGTTAACTCTGACCGTGGGAAAATTTTCGGTTAAGCAAAAGGTTGAAAATGCTGATAAAAAAGCTGAAATAAATGTAGGAACTATTGTTGTGTGCGATACCAGCCAGATTAACACTGAGTTGGAGGATACCGACAAGAACAAAGAAGAAAAAAAGCCGGTAAAAGTTGACAAACCAAAGATTGAAGGGCGATATAATTTTACTGGACGATCTGATAATCAGTCATTAGTAAACTATCATTACATAGAATTAAGCGCTAATGGTAAATATATAGAGAAATATCAGCCAAAAAACTCACCAAATTATGTTGGTGGAACTGAGGGCACCTGGAAAGTAAGCGGCGATAAGTTAATTTTAACTACTGCTTCGGGTTCAGTAGCTGATACGTATACCATTAAAGGAAATAAGCTGATTTATGAATCTGGTGGTATCATCTTTACTTTTAGTAAATAATATTTTAAACTATTCGTTATTATAATTTTCACTTAAATAAACAAATATGAAAAAAATCCTTTATGTGTCAACAGTCATTCTCGTAATGTTTTATTTGTCAAATTGTAATGTTTCTACAGCAAACATTTCAGATGTCAAAATGTGCGAAACAATTGATGGAAATCAATGTAATACAGACAATTCTGTTTTTACTCATGAATCACCTGCGTTTTATTGTACCTGTGTGGTAAATAATGCACCGGATGGAACAAAACTGACATTCTCATGGTATTACCTGGGTGATGAAAAGACATTAATTGATGCAGTTTCAGTTGAAGTTCCGGGCGGTTCATCAACTTATACCATGCAATCAAATTTAAGTGCTCCAGATGCAGGTTGGCCAGCTGGTAAATACGAAGTGGTTCTGGATCTGGGAACGGATAATTCGCAACCAGTAACAAAAAGCTTTGAAGTTAAATAGATTCGGATGTTGTTTAATTCGCAAGGCCTCCTTTTTTAAGGGGGCTTTTTTTGTCGGTTCTGAAATCGCATAGCCCTTTTCAAATTAAAGAATTGTTTCATATTATTTAGCAACGATAAACAAAAATGATACGGCGAGAGTTGAAGTAAAAATATAGTAAATGAAAACTGTAGAAATGTCTTCAAGGGAGGAAATGGTCTATCATAGGTAAGAAATGTCAACTTTATAAGTGGAAATGATAAATGAAAGGAAATATAATCTTTAATAGTGGAAATATCATCTTTATAAGAGGAAATTACATCTCAACGGGAGGAAATGCCATCTTCACAGAAGGAGAAGGTATCTCAACGAGAGGAAATGACATCTCAACAAGAGGAAATGCCATCTCTAATTGTGGAATTACTTTCTTTACAGAAAGATAAGGTATCTCAACGAGAGGAAATGGCCACTTTAAGAGAGGAAATATCATCTTCATAAGAGGAAATAATAAATCAAAGAAAGGAAATATTATC
>JARGGF010001099.1 GCA_029210905.1 Bacteroidales bacterium
CGACTTATATAGTAGGTGAAAAATATTCCTAAAATAAGGACAACCAAAATAGAAAGACCCAGGTACAATGTTGAAGTTTTTGTAATCTCATTTGTCAGTTCTGAATTTTCGGTGAATGAATCTAACAATACTTCTGTAATACCTTTTACATCAGCTAATATTAAATTGCTGATTTCAGTATTTTTTAGTTCTATTTGCCGTGAATTTATGTAGGAGGTCTTGAAATCCTCTGCAAGCTTTATCAATTTTAATACGTCAGTAGAATAATTAGTACCTGATGAGTTTCTTTTTAATCTTTCCAGTAAAATTTCCAGGGTGTTGAAATTAGAAGGAACTCGGTTTAAACGAGTTTCCGAAATAAAGTCGGAGAGTTCAAAAATGTCTTTTTGCAAATTTGGATTGCTGTTGCCCGACTGTAAAACATTAATTAGTGATTTTTTTATTGTTAAAAAGTCTGAAATTATTTTTTCCGAATTTTCTACTTCTTTTTTATAGTCATCAAATAGTGTAGAAAACTTTTGAATTTCAGCACTTACTGCCAAAAGCCGATCTTTAATTGCCTGAGAAAGTCCGGCAAATTCTGCATTCTCAATTATTTTTCCAATAGCATAAGCAGTTTGATCTTTATGGTTTATTACTTTATTACTAAAATAAGGGTTTGAGCTATAATTAAAGTTATTAAGATAATCAATTACTTCATGCCAGTGTTTATCAATTTTGGTAGAATTATTAACCACTGGTAGAAAATATTCTGCTATTTCGCTGGTGTTATCATTTATTTTATTCAGGTTAAATATGCCTATTAATCCAATAATAATGGAAAAAATAAGAATAATACCAGATGAAATTAAAAGCTTGTTAAAAATCTTAATGTCTTGCCATCTCATATCTAAATCTTTAAAACTAAGTAAATTAATAATTTATTTGAAACTGATAATTTCAGTTCAAATGGACTTTAGTTTAGGCTTAATTTTTTATGGAAAAAGGTTTAATCTTTTCAAAAATCTATGCTGAAAACAATAGATCCTATTATCTTAATATGACTAAAACTATGCCACAAGATAATATAAATGATTCGTTAAAGAATTAACAAGGAGTATCAATTGCAAAACTAAATAAAATTTGGGATAAAATAAATTTGTTATTCGATTTTTACATTTATTAATCCTTTTTTAATGAAATACAAGTCAGCATAAAAAAAAACATATGCTTATTTGAGGAAGTTAGAGAAAAGTTAATCGAACTTTAACAATTTAAAACTTTCTTCGAAATAAGTAGTTTCTGATTCGCTGTATGCGTCTCCTATCGATAAACTGTAAATTTGATACAGCCTGTTGTTTACTATTGCCAATATTCCACGATAGCGCACCTGGAAGGACGCTCCATTAAGATTCATAATACCCTCAACATCAGCTTGTAGAGCATCATACCTCTCTAGTTTAAAAAAGTCTTTTTTATTTTCTTTCTTGGCAGTTATTTTAGCAACAATTCCATTATACGAGCCGTTCAGCATTTCAATCGGATTATTATCCCTGATATAGTCTTCAGGGAAATCTGTAAACGTTGCAAACCATGCAATATTTCCCTGGTCTAAGATGTACATATTAAAATCAACCATTCCTGCGGCAGTATTAATTGGCTCACTTTTTAAAAGTGCATCACCTGGCATAGAATATCTGAAGCTTGAGTTATCACCAAATTTGGCCATCCACCCTGGTCTGTCAATTATAAAAGAGTTCAGGAATCTGTCAGCAAGTATTTCATCAAGGATACCTGTACCTAATAGATACACCTGGTACAACCTGCTGTCAGCAATAAGTTGAAATCCCTTAAATGTTACCTGCATTCCTTCCAGGGTTCCTTTTGCATGCGTTAAAATGGCCGGGTAACCATTTATTGTCACGTGTTTTTCGCTGAGGATTTTTTTTGAACTCATCTTCCCAAGTGCACCATTTTTTGCATTTTCGAGGAGTTCCTCAGTAGTGTTTGATTGTAT
>JARGGF010000109.1 GCA_029210905.1 Bacteroidales bacterium
CAAATATCAAATGCTGCCGATGAAGCTATACTTTTAACATACAGCAACAATTCAATAAGAACCTGGAAAACAGACGCTGAATTTATCCGGCCAAAATGGGGGATTTATCGAAGTTTAAATAATCCGGACGATTTGAGAGATGAAATTTTGTATTTTGCCAATTTCGTCATCACAGAAAGTAAAACTTCCGGTTTTTACAATCCCGGTGATAGAAAAAAGCCATTCATATTTCCAAATCCTGCCATTAATAATTTCGAGATAAATTATGATAAAACTCTGATAGAAAAATTATATCTATCAGATTTAAATGGAAAAGTTGTTTTCTACAAATCCAATATCAAAAGTGAAGAAAAATTTAATATAGCTAATCTATCAAACGGTGTATATTTTGTTTGTTTCCAGACACCTACAAAATTAATAAAAACAAAATTAGTGAAAAATTAATTCGCTTTTTTTAGACTTTTCTCTTACTGGTCAATCCTTATTTTTTAATAAAAACCAAAGATTTGCTAAAATTTAATTTTCCTTTAAGACCGAGAATGTATATACCTGAATTTAGACCTGTTAAATCAACTTTATAATCCTCAAACTCATTATTTAAATCATAAATTTTTAGTAATTTGCCTTCGGTATCATAAATAGTTACCTTTTTTATTTCTTTACCAGGATCTTCCAGAATAATCTGATCCGATGCCGGATTAGGATAAATTTTAAACGAAGTTTTTAAAGTTGAATTTGTATCTCTACAACCTGTAGTTGCTGAATTTATAACCCCTACTTTTACACCAACATCATTTATTGTATAAGGCAAAAACGTGCCATTTGAATTAAATTCCTCAGCTCCTGCATCAGGATCAGTATCACGGTTGCCATCGAGAATATCTTTTGAAATGGTGAAATCGGTTAATGTAACAGCATATCCAATAGCCTCACTATTCTGAATGATTCTTTCAAACAGACCATCAGAACTACTTAAATTATTATTGGTCTCCAGATTTTCAGCAGTACTGAAGCCAGACCACCAATTACCCCCCTTTTTTATGTTTCCATTGATGATATTTGTCCCTGATGGAGCTGCACCAATTAAAGCTGCTTCATCGCAATCAATCATAATATTATTTGCAATTTCAAGGTTTCTGGGCTCATATTCTCTGCCACTATCATTGGGTCCAATCCAGATGCCCTTATCGCAATTAACAATGGTATTGTTGGCAACAAGATTGTCTTCACAGATAGCATAACTACTTAATATTCCATCAATTACAAAATCAGCATCACCTTTAAACAGGTTAATAGCTCCGACCACTTTGCTGCCCCCGGTGTTTAAATCCTGGAAATAGTTATTATAAATTTTGTGGTCACTATCGATTACTCTTACTCCTCCACTTTTTGAAATGTTTTCGCCAAAAAAGAAATTTCCATAAACTTCGCAATTGGTTCCATGTCTTAAAGTTAAGGTTCCCACGCATTTTCGAAAAGTGTTATTATAATATTTGTTTTTATTGGATTTATTAGAGATAATTTCAGCCTCTCCATCCCAGTTATAGAAAAAATTATCATATATTCTGCAACTGGCATCAGTCAAAGAAGTTCCACTGTATCCAATTCTTATGGCATCCTGATCATTCAATACACTGCTCCCACTGATTATTGGAACACGATTTGCAAAATAATTATGATGAATTAAGGTACGGTTTTCAATAGCATCGTTGCGCTCTACAGTAATGCAATTACCTACACCTTTTTTATTAATAAATGTGCAGTTTGCAATTTCATTGTCCTGTCCATAAACTCTCACCCACTTTAATACCTCAGTTTCATGCGCAACTGATTGATTAAAAGCATCAAATTTTATATTTTTAATTTTACAGTTATTGCACCAATCTGATGAACTTGTACCTGATCTAAATTCAATTACCCCCTCATCAATCAAATTATCAGGAACCTCATTGCCCCCAAAAGAAAAGCCCTCGAAATAAATATAATTTCCTCCAAGTTTTACCTGAGAATTCCCAGTAAGCAATACATTTCCGGCTGTTTCGGCCATAATTACAATTGGAAGATCTGATGTTCCGTTTCCCTTTAAAATAACTGCTAAATCAGAATAGGGACTATTTCCACTTTCTATTAAAATAGTGTCGCCTGCACCAATATTTGCTATGGCATTATTAAGGCTGGTCTGGCTATTTACCCTGGTAATTTGGGCACCCAAGCTGAAAACTGAATGAATAAAAAGCAGCAGGAAAATATATCGAATTCTCATCATCTAATGTAAATTAAAAAAAAACAGAAAAAGACCCTGGTCCGTCAACCAGGATCTCCAATCATAATCAAATAAAATAACCTAAATTTTTATGCTAATTCATCTCTACATAATCAACACGAGCTTCAACCTGGCCAGTTGCTCTTAAATCATAGTCATAATATAATCTAATTACAACTTCGCTATTTGCTCCTGTATTAAAATCGCCATTAAAATTGTTCCAGATTTTATTTGCAGTAGCGGTAGTAGAAATCGTTCCTAATACTACACCACGATCTGCTCCGCCGTTTACAACTGTTTCTATAGTGCCAACAATGGCTCCGGTTTCACCATCAGTACCTCCAACATGTTTTTGATAGACCCAAAAACTTAAATTATAATCCTCTCCCGGCGACACAGCAACTACCTGATAAACATGATCACCATCACCGGAAGCATTATCATCGTCATTAAGTTTTGATGATTTACCATCTGTGTCATCCAAATCATAAGAGTCGCTGCTGTTGGCAATGCTGCAATGTACTGTATTCCAACCACCATTATTTACATTATGATCCCAGTCCAGTATAATAGCTTCTAATTTTGCAGCTGTCATAAAAGTAGCTGAAGCAGTGTTTTCATCGGTTCCATCAATGGCTGTAAGTGTTACAGTATATTCATCCACATCTGCATAGGTATGGGTTGGGTTCTCTTCAGTACTTGTATTTCCATCACCAAAATCCCATAAATAGCTGCTTGCATTTGCGGAGGTATTTGTAAAGGTAACTATCTTTTTATCTACCACATAGGTGAATGAAGCCAGCGGAAATCCAACTGCAATTTCTTCAGAATAGACATCCGAAACCCCATTACCATCAGAAACCGTAAGTGTTGCAGTGAATTTACCTTTTGTACTATAAGTATGCGCTACTCCGGTTTCATCCGTACTACTACTTCCGTCGCCAAAATCCCACAAATAACTAATTGCATCTTCCGATTCATTGGTAAAACTAACAGCTAAACCATCAAGAACATATGAATAGGCTGCTGAGGGAGGGTTTGAGTCTTCTTCTAATATGTAAGTGTAGTCCTCTTCATCGCAGGCTGTAAACATTACCATAAAGGCCAACAGCACGGCTGACCACCTTAAATTTTTAATCCATTTACTTTTTTTTATTTCCATAACTAAAGTTTTAAGTTTTACTATTGCACCTTATTGGGCGACCAGCAATGTTTGACCAATGACTGGTCGACCAATTTTCACAAAACAATTTTACGAATAAATTGCTTTATATCCAAAAAATAATCAAAAAATATTAAACAAATGGTGTTACTTGCCTGATTATATGATATTTAGGAAGCTGCTTTTGCGTAATCTAACTTGAAACTTTTAACCGTAAATTCATCTGATATTTGAATTGCTTATTGAATAAGAAGTAATAATAGTGTTTGCCTTTTCTAAAAGTTGAATTTTATACCAACAAAAAACCCTGAATAAATCATCCAGGGTTTATATTAATTTGAGATTAGCTAAATTACTTTTTGTTTAATCCCTTTGAGGTCCTGTCTTCAAGTGGTGGCGCCGGGGTCATTTTTGGAGGATGAATTTTTAATAACTTAAGTACCTCATCCACAACTTTTTCCATTTGTGGATCTCTTCCAGTAACCAAAATATTTGGATCATCCCAAACTTCAATATCCGGGCTCACCCCTTCTCCTTCCCAGAACCAATGTCCATCATTGTCATAAAGTCGAGCACCTGGAACGGTAATTCCTCCTCCATCAATTAAGCGATGACCTGTTGCAGGTCCCACAAGGATACCAAGCGTCCTTTCACCGACAATGGGCCCTGCTTTTAATTCCTGAAATGCCCAGGGGAGCCCGTCACCACCAGAACCTGCCCAACCATTTATCAGCATCCCCATGGGTCCGGTATTTGTTTTAATTGGGTATTGATGATCTTTTCCATGCCGCCAATGTAAATTATAAACCACTGGTCTCTGCAGAAGTTCCAGAAAACGATCGGCTAACTGACCACCTCCATTAAATCGCTCATCAATAATAAATCCTTTTTTATCCAGTTGTCCGTAGAACATACTCACCAGCTCCAACTGTCCCTGACTGGAAGTATTTGACATATAAACATAACCTAATTGTCCGTTTGATAATTTATCAACCATCTTCCGGTTGTTTTCAATCCATTCTAAATATCGGAGCTGAACTTCTTCCCCTTCGTCTAAACATTTGACTACAAAATTTTTAGCATCAGAAATATTCCCGGTTTTACTTATTGAAAGTAATATCGTTTTACCATCAAGTCCTTCAAAAGCTGCATATGGATCTTTATTAGGATCCAGATTAATCCCATTTACAGATAAAATATAATCACCTTCGTTCACAGCTACGCCTGGTAAATCAAATGGTGAACGCACTTCTGTATTCCAGATTGCAGGGCGAACAACTCGTTTGATTTGAAATTTATTATCTTTAAGTGCCCAGTCTATCCCCAGAAATCCTGTGCCAATGGCAGGGCTATCCTCAACATCTCCTCCAAAAGTATAGGTGTGTCCGGCACTTAATTCGGCAGAAAGGTTTGATTGAATATTGGTAACATCCCATCTTGTGCGGGCATCGTCAATAAGTGCACCATAACGATCTTTTAATGCGTTCCAGTCAACCTGTTGCATGTTAGGATCATAAAAAAAGTCGCGGTAACGCCTCCAGGTATCCAAAAAGATTTGTTGCCATTCCTGTTTAGGTATAAGATTCATTACCAAGCCACTTGTTGGGATGGGCTCATCAATTTTTTGTTTTTCGGCTGGTTTAATAATCCCGTATTTTCCCTGACTACTTACTAAAAAAGATTCCCCATCAGCCGTTAATTCAACATTCCGAACATCTGACATTATTTCATTTTCTTTCCGTTTTTCAAAATCATAAAAATACAGGGAGGCTGATCTTTCACCTGAACCAGTGTTTGGATTTTTTAGAAACGCCAATTTATCCTTAAAAGAGTATAAGGCAGCAAAATTACCTGCTTTAGGTGGCAAAATTACCAACCTGGCTTCGAAATTGTCAAAATCAATTTTTACATCAACTTTTGATTCCTCTTTAGCTGATTTTTCATCCTTTTTATCTTTACTCTTTTTCTTATCTTCCTTATTTTCATCTTTTTTATCTTTGATTGCAAGCTCATCGTTTTTTACCATCAAAAGAGAAGGTACAGCTTTTGTCAAACTGATGGATGCTATTTCAGTAGAATTCGGATAAACCCAGGTTCCATCACCCAGATCGGAATAGGTTGCCGACATATTCCTGTTGGTTAAATAAAAAAGGTATTTTCCATCCGTACTGAAGATTGGATAAGTATCTTCATAAAAACCACTGGTTACCTGGTGAATTTTATTTGCTACCACATCATAAATAAAAATGGCATTATTGGCATTATCAAGTCCTTGGGTAAATGCTAACCATTTAGAATCTGGCGACCATGAAATCTGATAACCAAACCTGCCTCCATGACCTGTGTTCCACCTGGTATTTCCAGCAGTTGTCAATTCGCCAGAAGAAATATCCAATATAAAAATGGTATTGGTTTCATCAATAAACGACAGTTTTTTACTATCGGGCGACCAAAATAATTTGTATCCTAAACCCTTCCCTCTGTTGGTAAGCTTTTTTGCTTTTGTTTTCCCATCAGCAGCTTCCATATATATCTCATATTCACCGGATTTATCGCTCCAGTAGACAATATTTTTTCCATCAGGCGACCAGGAAGGATTTTGGTCAAAAGCTCCACTGGATTGTGTCATGTTTAACACATAACCTTCTTTAACAGGTACGTTAAACAGCTCCCCCCTTGCTTCGAAAACTATTCGTTTGCCTTCGGGTGATGCCGTTGCATTGCTTATATTTTTGCTTACATCGGTTGATTTAGGTATTTCAACCGATAAATCGCTAATTACATTAACTTTTACTTCATTATATTTCTGACTGGTTAAATCCATCAAATACAACTTGCCCCCTGCCTCAAATACGACATCAGAGTTTCCTGCAGCCATATATGAAATGTCAAAATCTTCAATATTAGTAAGTTGTGTGGAAGTTTTGGTTTTTGTATCATAAACCCAGATGTTTAAGCGCATATTTTCTGCCCTGTCAGATAAAAAATACACTTTGTCCCCAACCCATGCAGGTTTTCCATCGGTGGCATGATTATTTGTAATATTTTCTGCAGTATTATTTACAAGATCGTAAATTATGATATCTGAGGCAAGTCCGCCCCGGTATCGTTTAAAGGGGTAACCTTCAGTAATTTTGGTAATATAGGCCAAATGACTTCCATCAGGCGAATAACTAGCCAACTCACCGTAAGGGATTTTCAATTTTTCAGGCAGTCCACCATTTTTGCTAACAAGATAAAATTGTCGGAATGATTGCCTGCCACTTTCTCTGCCTGATGCAAATAAAATATGTTCGCCATCAGGGTGCCAGTCAACCATCCTGTCGTAAAAAGACTGGTAAGTAATTCGGTTAGGAAGACCTCCGCTTGCAGGGATCACATAAATATCCCTATTCCCGTTATAATGAGCAGTATAGGCAATTGATTTTCCGTCGGGAGAGAATCGAGGCCAGGATTCCTCTCCTAATGAATGAGTAAGTTGGATGGCAGTACCACCATTTTTAGGCATTACCCAAATATCGCCGCCATAAACAAATGTAATCTGGCTGTCGGAAACATCCATATAACTCATTAATTTGGCATTAATTTGAGCGTAGGAGTTGTAAAAAAAGCATAATGCTCCTAATAGTAATAATATTTTTTTCATAAAGTATATTTTATAAGGTTTTGAGAACTACTAAGATAGGAAAAATAAAGTTAATGTAAAGAATACTTATTGAAGAAAAAGAGTGCTTCATTTCTGAATGATTGACTATAAGTGCGATTGGGCCTATTAGTAATATGCCGGGTTTGAATAATAAGCCTTACTTAGCATACTATCACAAACTTAAAATGAATTCTGTTAGGTTGGTTTCAGTAGATAAGTTTAATTTTTTTCTCAACCGGGAACGATGGTTTTCAACCCCTCGTACAGATACTCCCAAAAGAGGAGCAATCTCTTTAGAAGTAAGATTAATTCTTAAATAGGCGCACAATCGCAAATCACTTGGGGTAAGATCTTGAAATGATTTTTTCAGGTTCAATAAAAAGGTTTCGTGCGCTTGTTCAAAGTTGAATTCAAATAGTTGCCAATCGTCTTCACCGGCAATATTTTTATCTATTTTAGCTATAATATCCTGAAAATACTTATCAGGGTACCTTGTGCCCAGTTGCTCTTTTTGTCTCTTGAGCTTATCTTTAAGTGAAAGTAAAAATTCATTCTTCTTTATAATTCCCATTGTTGAATTGGCAAGTTGCTGGCTTTTAAAAGATATATCTGCCCGAAGCTTTTCATTTCTAAGTTGAATAATTTCTCTTTCCTTCACTAATCTTTTCCTTTTTTCTCTGCTTTTAACCCTCTTTATAGTAAGATACCTTGAGTAGAAAGCAAGAAAAGCAAAAATGAGTGTATAAAAAATATATGCGGGTGTAGACTGATACCAGGGGGACTTAATTGTAAATTTTATGGTGTGAATTTGCGATGACTTTCCCCATCGGTTCACTGCCTTTACGCTTAAAAGATACTTGCCGGGGGGGATTCTTTTTATATTAATAATTGGTTTATCCAAGGCTTCAGACCAGTTATCCATCAGGCCTTCAATTTTATAATGAAAACTGTAATTATCACCTGAGAATAAAGGGAACGAATATCTGAAATTAAGACTATTCCAGTTAAATGGTATACTAATGCCCTTATCAGAATATATAATGTTTCTAGTCCTATCATGCTTGTCGCTACTAATAATCTCCCTCAGTTGAAGCTTTTGTTGAAGGATTTCAGCACCTTGTTCAGGTGAAGCCAGATTTAAAATGCCATATCCATTTTCGAGACAAACAATTGCTTTATCTCTCTCAAAAGGAATAATGTTTTCATAATTTGGAATTAGTTGATTTTCAAAAAGTGCTCTGGGATATTCCTTTATTTTTTTTATCTTATAATGCTGAATTTCGAAACACGCACAACCATCTTCATTTATAAACCAGTATCTGTGTTCTGGTGCAGGAATTATTCTATATGAAGAGGAATAATCTTTCAATTGTTCGTTTAAATTATCATAGGCTACAATCGAATCGGTTAAATCATTATAGGTATAAAGTTGTTCCCCGGTAGTAAAGACAATTCGGTTTTCAACTTTAAACACATAGGACCTTCTTCCTTCTTTCCCAAGAACTGAGTTTTTACCATAGTATTTTATAGTTTTTATAGCTTCGTAATTATCATTCAGTTTTAACTTAAATACTCCAAGGTATAAGTGGCTTGCCCAAATATTGTTTAAATGATCAATTTCGAGATGTCTGATAAGATTATTAAAATCTTTTATTACATGTGAGAATTTCCAGACACCGCCGCTTTTCTTATATACCACCAAACTGGAATAGGTTGATTGAATAAGCACATCAGGATTTTGAGGGTGGCGTACAATAGAATATCCACCCGAATAATTTGATATTTTATCAGCTACATCGTTTTTTATAACAAAGGTTCCTGAATTATGACCTACAAATAAAGTGTTATCGATAACCCTGCAATCCCAAACTTGTTCCTGGGTGTTTGGTATTAAAGTAAAAGCCTGATTGTTATCCTGCCAGGATCTTCGATAGAGTCCCTGATTTGTACCGATATATAAGTCATTATCATAAATTGCTGCAGAATATAAGGCTCCAAGTTTGTCATTCTCTACAATTTTAAATGCTTCGGATTTTGGAAAAGAGATAAAATCAATCCCTTTGTCCAGTGCCAGCCATACATTGCCGAACTTATCAGAAGCCAGGCCCAGTACCGTGTTGCTTTGCAACCCATTTTCTACATTTATATGATGTAATTGACGCCCATCTTCGCTAACTATAAAAAGGCCATCCAGTATAGTTCCAATAATAATATCCCCATTTTCAGAGACTGCTCCATGATTAATTTTATTTTGACTAAGTACGCTCTTAATTTGTGGCGCCCATTCAATAAATTGCTTTGTACTTTCATTGTAGGCATATACCCCGTTTGATTCAGTGCCT
>JARGGF010000010.1 GCA_029210905.1 Bacteroidales bacterium
TATTTTCATCAAGAGAATAAGCTCCGGAAGCAAAAGTAATACTAACCGATTTGGTGGATACCGCTTCAGCTGTTTTAACTTCTTCAGTAACTTCGGTAAACGTTGCTCCTCCCTCTGCCTCTTGTCCCGGTTGGCCTTCCATTTTGAGTGCTGAAATCAGGGAAGAGTTACCAATAATACGCCAACTAGGTATTTTATCAGTAATATAGCCAGCCTTCTGATATTTTATATCCATTTTATTATAAATATCTTCGCCAGTAACTCCGGTAAAATTCCCATTCAGGTTGTAAAAGTTCACATTGTCGCCATAAGTGCACAACCTAGCGTTATTAATTGCCCTATAGCAAAAATCTTCAGGTTGTTGCAGACCCTCAGACAGTATTTTAGCTGCCTTTTGCTTGGCTTCATCAGAACTATTTATTTCTGCAGCACCTTTAAACCAGCCCTCAACCAGTTGTTCTAATTTTCGTCTGTTCTTTTCCAGATAAGCCTTTTTAACGATAAAAACATCGGCAATAATATTCGATGCTTGTCTAGTATTTTGTAAAATTTTTGACCCTGTAACTTTTGCAACGCAATCTTCATCATCAGGACTCCACACGATTGCTGCATCCACCTGGCCTTTTTTAAAGATGTCAGCAGCATCAATCGCGCTTGCAACTTTAACTGCCTCAATATCACTCATTTGCATGCTAGCAGCTTCAAGCAACCAAAGTAAAAAGGTATGACTGGGAGTCATTTCGGCAAAGGCAACTTTTTTACCTTTAAGATCACTCACTTTATTTATTCCTCTGCGAACCACAACAGCATCTCCACCACGTGACCAGTCAGCCTGAAAAATCACCTGCGGTTCAAACTCCTGTAAACCAGAAGCTTCAGTTGTGAAGGCATCTATGGTTGCCCAAAGCAAATCTACCTCACCAGCTTTCCATGCACTTCTTGAAGGATTAAATTCATCAAGTAATTTAAACTCCACAGTAAATCCATAATCTTTGTAAAAACGGGAATTCTTATTGGCCTTAAATCCTTCATTAAAGTACTGGCCTCCGGCATATCCACCCCAGGTAACAACACCAATTTTTATGGTTTCATCATCTGCTTTAACATTATCGTTATTTAAGTTAAACTCTGAATCAGCATCAGGAATTACGTATTGCCTGAGCGGTGTATAATAGATTACTGCCGCAATACCTCCAACAATGAGCGCAACAATTAATAATTTTGAAAAAGGAGTAAGTTTTGACTTCATCTTATACTTTGTTTAAAGATTAGTAACATTATTTAGTTTATACAGGTATCAATAAATCAATCAAATAAGTTAGAATAATTACTAATATTCCCGATATCTTTTTGAACATCTTCTTCTACTTCTTCTTCACGGTTTAAGTCTGATACTTTATCACCAAGTAAGAAAGACATTCCTTCTTTTTCCATTTTTTCCAGGATCTCAAGTCCATCCTGTTCATATACTCCATTTTGTAAATCAATACTATCAATAAAGCTTCCGGAGACTTCAATAAACCTTTCCATTTCACCTATTTTGTTGTGAACATCTTCTACAATAGCCTCTGTGGCCATGTCAAACATCATTTTTCTATCCGGATCGCCACTGATTATGTTCATAGCGCTTTTCATTGCGGAATGCCCTGCGCGAATGGCTTTGCGCTCTTGCTCACGCATACGTACCTCGTTTTCAGTATCTTTAATAAGATAACCTGAATTCTTATGAATTTTAGATAGTACTTTATATAGTAATTGAATTTTATTTAATAAAGCGGTATACCTTGCATTTGTCTCTTTCAACCTTCCAAATTGGCGGGTATTTATTGCAACCAATTCCATATTTCCTTTTTTCTTAGCTTGCTCAGCCATTTTCAGGTTTTCTTCCATTTCACGGGTATTGTTCTCAATCAACCTGCTAAGTTTGGACATCTGCCCTTTAAGCTTTGCAATCTGCGTATTCATCTCCTGCAGATTGTTATATAGATACTCAATATAAGATTTTAAAATACCTATGGGATCAATTTGCACAAAAATGCTTGTAAACCAGCGCATTATACTTTTATACATATACCAAATTAAGGCCCTGAATTTTGGGTCTAAAAGCACATATACAATAATTCCCAGTACTACAAAAAAGGCTACCATAGTAAAAAGCGTAGCAAATAGGCTCTGTATAAAAGCTAATATTTGCACAGAAAAAATTGCAATTACTACAATCAGTCCAATTAAAAATATAGCACCAGTAACTCCTTCAGGTCTTTTCCAGAAGGATTTCATCTTTTGTTGTGGAGAGTTCTCAATCATTTCCTTAATTTGTTGATAAATTCTTAATTTTTTCTACTTTGTCCATAATTTGGTTTGCAACAAAATCATAAGTAACATTAAAATTATGTTCTGTTGTTTTGATTTTCTCATCAGCCTCAGCAATGTCTTTTTTAATTTTATCCATTTGCTGGTTATTATGTTCTATCTGCTCTGTTAAAGCCTTAATCTGTTCCGCTTTTTTTGTATTTTCTTCTTCTAAGGATTTAATCTGCTTTTGTTTGCCATCAACCTTGCCCTGGGTTTGCTGAGCCATGGCTTGTCTGAACTTATCCTTCTCATTTTCAAGCACTTTCAGGTAATAATCGGCACTTTCAACAATCTTCTGAATGGTAAGACCCTTGGTAGACAATGTTGCCAGGACCGTTTGCATTTTTACCGATTCGGCCAAATCTATTCCTTTCATTGCCTGCAAAGCACTAACAAATTCCAGATAATCTTCACCTGGTAAATTTGCATCCGAAATAGCTTTGGTAAGTGAGTTAAATATCTGCTGATTAAATTCGCCTTGATTTTCAACTTCTGTTTTGTTCAAACTTGTTTTAATAGGCGTTTCAGTCTTTGTAATTGTTTCTTTTTGTACTACTTTTTTTGTAGGTTCTTTTGTGTTTTCAACTTTTTTTGAATCAGATTTTATTACAATTCCCTCCGTTTCATCTTCAGGAACAATAAATAATCCTTTTATTTTGTTGAGGTTTAATGCCATTTTAATTGATTTTTTTTACAAATATATAAATTTTATCTTTCTAGAATTCAGTTCGGTAAAAAAACAACAAAAATCAGAAAAACATTTAAATAATTAATCATACTGCTAATAAAGAGCTGCTATGTTATAATATTTAAGTCTGATGAAATTCCCAGGTTATGATAACCTAAAACCACAATTACAATTATAACAAAGTTATTTGATTTTCATAACTTGGAAATTAATTATAATTTTAGGTACTTATTTCGATCATTCTCTCATTGAGAGGATAAATTTAAGCTAAAATTAATGCAGAAATGCTTTTAGACCAAAGAAATTAACACGATATCGATAGAAATTCGATAGTGAAATTGTAAATCATTATAATTCAGCATAATATGAGACTTCTGTTTTTTACCTTTTTGATTGTATTCTCTATTAATCTCTTCAGTTTTTCGCTTTCCGGGCAAAATCTTGATACAAATAAACTTGATGAATATATAAAGAGGTCGAAAGATCAATGGAACATACCAGGCCTGGCAATTGCTATTGTAAAGGATGGAGAAATCATATTTTCCAAAGGTTATGGAGTACGTGAATTTGGAAAACCAGATAAAGTTGATGATGAAAGTCTGTTTGCTATTGCTTCAAATACAAAGGCTTTTACGGCTTCTGCACTGTCAATATTAGTTGATGAAAAAAAAATTGATTGGGATGATCCTGTCCAGAAATACTTGCCTTATTTTAAGCTATACGATCCGTATGTTTCAGCAAATATGACCATTAGGGATTTACTTTGTCACCGAAGCGGACTTAAAACATTTAGCGGAGATTTGCTTTGGTATGGTAGTAACTATTCGAGAAAAGAGGTAATAAGCAGGGCTCAGTTCCTGAAACCCGTGTATGGATTTAGAAGTCATTATGGATATTCAAATATTATGTTTCTGACTGCTGGTGAAATAATTCCTGCAATAACCGGTCAAAGTTGGGATGAATTTCTTGCCGAACGCTTTTTTAAGCCCCTTGAAATGGTTAACACTAACACAAGTATTAAAGATTTTAAGAAAAATGGAAATATAGCTATGCCACACCACGTTGGCTTTGATGAAAACCCGCTTGTAATACCCTATGTAAACTGGGATAATATTGGCCCGGCAGGTGCCATAAATTCAAATGTGAAAGAAATGACCAACTGGTTGATAATGAACTTAAATAATGGCGTTTACAAAGAAAAACAAATCTTAAGCGAAGAAAATATCCGACAAATGCGCACGGTACAAACCCCACAATTTATAAGCAAATGGTCCGAGACCACCTTTCCTACAAAACATTATTCTGGTTATGGCCTGGGTTGGGAATTGTTTGATTATCATGGCAGAAAAATAGTTAACCATGGAGGGGGCGCAGATGGCATGATTTCAAAAGTTGTGCTGGTACCAGAAGAAAAATTTGGATTTGTTATACTCACCAATAGCATTAATTACCTGCCCTCTGCACTTAGTTATTATATACTTGACAGCTATTTTGGCAAGGAAGAAAACGATTGGAGTTCGCTATATTTTGGATTTTATAAGGATGGAGCAAAAAGGGAAAAAACAGCAAAAGAAAAAAAAGAAAAGGCGCGGCTTAAAAATACATCACCATCCCTGCCACTCAATGCATATGTTGGTAATTATGTAAGTAAACTTTATGGTGAAGCCAAAGTTGAATTAAAAAATGACAAACTGATGCTTTTTTTTATTCCAACTCCTATTTTTGTAGGCGAATTAACTCATTATCAAATTAATACTTTTGGCATAAGGTTGAAAAATCAACCCGGTTTGCCAGAAGGAAATGTAAACTTCACGATTGGTCAAACTGGTAAAGTTGAAAAAATGCTTGTTGATATCCCTAATCCTGATTTTGATTTTACAGAGCTTGATTTTATAAAAGTTAATGAATGATAATGATTTTATAAAATACTGGCAAAATTCTGCAATATTTAGGCATTCTAAAAGTTGGGACTAAAAGGAAAGCTAATTGGATCTTGAGGTGTTAATTAAACTGAGGATCTTCGGGGAGATTTAACCACACTGAATATTGCTGCCCCATTCTCTTTAGTGTTGATTTCCAGTAATTTCTGTCGGTAGCCATTATAGTTCTTGGATCCCCGTCACTTACTAACCAGTAATCGTTTTCTACCTCATTATCAAGTTGTCCTTTACTCCATCCGGAATAACCAAGGAAGAAACGCACCTGATCTTTATGTATCGCATTGGCACGCATTAAGTTAAGCATTACATCAAAGTCGCCACCCCAATATATGTTATCAATAATATGTTTACTTTGAGGAATTTTTGCTCCAATTGTGTGCAAAAAATCAATTCTATCAATTGAAACAGGTCCACCAATTGATACAGAAGCCTCAAAATCAATATCTTCTCCAAATAGATCAACAATCGGAATATCTACTTCTTTATTTAGAATAAAACCAACAGCTCCATCTTCGTCATTCAAAGTAAGCAAAACGATGGAACGTTTGAAATAAGCATCCTTTGAAAACGGCTCAGATATCAGAATACTCCCCTTTTGGGGAATCACATTCTGGTGGTTAATTCTAAAAAAATCTGTTTGGCTGTTCATTTTCTTATCTACTTGGTGGTTAAAATCTTAACCAAATAAAATTGTTCCCTTTTCATAAGCAAAGTAAGAAAATAAATTGTGGAAAACAAATAAATAACTAGTGAAATTTGATAAGAAGGACTTTCTTATTGGTAAAAAACAATAAGACCTGATTTTTATAAACTGGCATTATGTATTTAAAATCAAGGGTTTGCAAACCTTAAAAGCCATACAATCATTAAAAATAACCAGAATAAAAGAAATATGTTAAAATAATTTAAACTATTGTCTTATGCCATTTTCATATATAGAACATAAAGGGAAAAAAATACTATTTATAGATTATACTAAGTGCAAGAGCATTGACGAAATGATAAAACTGCTTGAGGATGTGAGACGGGAATATGAAAAAAGCTCTGGAAAGTTTCTTGCACTTAATGACTTCACAGGAACCTATGGTAGCACTGATTTTATGAACAGGGCAGCTAAACACAAAGATTTTTTTGATGAGAAAACTTTAAAAACTGCTGTTTTAGGAATTACAGGTATAAAAAAAATATTGCTTAACGGATACAATGCATTCGTGAAAAACAAACAAATCCCTTTTAACACAAAAACAGAAGCGTTGGATTATCTGGTGTCATAGTAATTTTTGATACTTTTACAGGGGGGGTGTTCTTATTTCCTAACTAAAATGAAACTAAAATCCTTAATTAAACCCAAATGGAGTAATGTAGGATTTTGGCTTGGTATAACCGGCTCTGCATATGTTTTTTTATTTCTTGATTTGGAGCCTGGCAAGCCAGAAATTACTGCAACATTGTCTATAGCCCTTTTAATGGCAATATGGTGGATAAGTGAAGCAATCCCAATCGGAATAACAGCATTAATTCCAGTAGTGTTATTTCCTTTTTTCGGGGTAATGAGCGGCAAATCAATTTCCTCGGCCTATTTTAATCATGTAATTTTTCTTTTTATTGGCGGATTTTTAATGGCACTGGCCATGGAAAAACACAATTTGCATAAACGGATTGCACTTAAAATATTGATTGGTACCGGGTCGGGCTTTGGAAAAATATTACTGGGATTTATGTTATCTACAGCTTTCCTTTCTATGTGGATGTCAAACACAGCTACTGCCATGATGATGGTTCCCGTTGCCATGTCAATCATTACCAGGTTTTCTGAAAGTATGAACAAGTCTGATAATCAGAAATATGCTTACGGATTATTGTTTGGCATTGCCTACAGTGCCTCTATTGGTGGAATTGCTACTTTAATAGGTACACCACCAAATCTATCTCTGGTAAGGATTTTTAATATTATATTTCCAAATGCCCCGGAAATCTCATTTTCACAATGGTTCATGTTCGCACTTCCAATAAGTACGGTAATGCTTTTTTTTGCATGGCTTATTCTTTTCATAAAATATAAACCGCCGGGTTCTCAGTTGAAAAGCAAGGAATTATTCAAGTCAGAATATAAAAAACTAGGCATTCCTTCATTTGAAGAAAAAGTTGTATTAATAACTTTTATTTTTTTGGCCATATTATGGATATTCCGATCAGATATTCAAATTAATAAATTTGTGATACCCGGATGGTCTAAGATGTTTAATAATCCTAAATTTTTAAACGATGGCACGGTTGCTATTGGTGTTGCCTTGCTTCTTTTTATGATTCCTTCAAAATCGAAAAAAGGGGAACATATTCTTGAAGGAAAAATAATCATGCGGCTGCCCTGGCACATTGTATTGCTTTTTGGCGGAGGCTTTGCACTGGCTCAGGGGTTTGCAGAATCGGGTCTTGCTTTGTGGCTGGGGCAACGGATGACTATTGTTGCAAGTTTGCATCCTTTTATCATAATATTGTTGATTGCTTTGTTTATGTCATTTTTAACAGAACTTACCTCAAATACGGCTACTACAGAAATGCTGTTGCCTGTTTTAGCTGGAATCGCTGTGTCTGTAAAAATAAACCCCCTAATGTTTATGATACCTGCAACACTGGCTGCTTCATTGGCTTTTATGCTGCCTGTGGCCACTCCGCCCAATGCCATAGTATTTGGAACAAACCGCCTTAAAATAGCAGAAATGATGAAAACAGGTTTCCTTTTAAACATTTCGGGAGTAATCATCATTGCCCTGTTAATGTATTTTTGGGGACAAACGGTTTTTGGAATTGATGTAAATGTTTTTCCTGATTGGGCAAAGTAGGTTTAGAATCATTATTCTCAACTGTCTCTATATCAATGGTTAAAGTCTTAAATTACCCTTTTGAAATCTCTTTTGCCCCATTTAAGAAGTTGAAAAAGCTTTTTGAAGTTTCATTTGCCATTTTCAACAAGTTGAAATACACTTTTGAAGTTTTTTTTGGCATTTCCAACTGGTTGAAGTGCCCAATGAAAATCATTTTGCGATTTTCAAGTACTTGAACCAGCCAAATGAAAATAGGATTGGTATTTTCGAACTTTTTTTTCTAAAAATTATCTATGGATAAAAATCGGTAAACTAGCATTGTGAATGATATTTTTTAACCATTTTCTTACTTTTTCAGATGTATCTTTTCTCCAAAACATGTACCCAGGCTTTTTGCACTTTTCACCAGCTTATGTTTAGGACTTACCAAATTTAACTTTCCCTCCACCTTCTCAAGGTCTATGGTCATCATATGATCATCTTTTAAGGCAACCATCTTGCCAAAATCACCTTTTAATATCAGATCAAGCGCAGCTGTACCATATCGTGTAGCAATAATTCTATCTGTTGCTGTTGGTGTACCCCCTCTTTGAATATAGCCCAGCACGGTAACTCTTGATTCTAAATTTGTTAACCCCGAAATAACATCTGAAATATATTTGCCAGCACTCACATTAGAAGGTTTTCTGATACCTTCGGCCACAACAACAATGGTAGCACCATGGCGATCAGTCATTCTTTTCAGGATAAAATCAGCCACCACCTCTTCGCGATAATCAATTTCCGGTAAAAGTATGATATCACCACCCCCGGCCAAACCGGAATGCAGGGCAATCCATCCGGCCTTATTTCCCATAACTTCAATTACCATAACCCTTCTATGAGAATTGGCTGTGGTATGAAGCCTGTCTATTGCATCTGTGGCTATACTTACTGCTGAGTCAAAACCGAAGCAGGTATCTGTTCCCCAGATATCATTATCAATTGTTTTTGGAATACCAACTACATTAAGGCCTAATTTTGAAAGCCGGTAGGCTGTTTTTTGAGTGCCATTTCCACCTATGCATACCAAACAGTCGAGACCCAGATCCTTATAATTATCTTTTATTTGCTGAGGTTTGTCAATTTCATCAAGATAAAGCGAAGATTTTTTAAAAGGTTTTTCCCTTGAAGTTCCTAAAATTGTACCACCCAGGGTAAGGATACCTGAGAGTCTGTTTTCAGTAATATTAATATATTCTTTTTCGATTAAACCCAAAAAACCTGATGAAATACCATATACCTCTATACCATATTTTAATATTGCCGGCTTACTTACAGCCCTGATTGCTGCATTTAACCCAGGGCAATCACCACCAGCCGTTAAAATTCCAATTCTTTTAATTTTGCTCATTTATGTTTTAATGATTCTAATTTAAGTATACAAATATCTGAATAATATCTTACAACTTATATTTTGTTTTGTACTCTTGTTGTTATGTATTTGATATATAATGATATAAATTGAGAAATTTTGTTTAAGAATTAAATTTTAGAAATTAAGAAAAAATAATTCATGAAGTCACTTTAGCGTGAAATAATGTTCTATTATAGTCGCATGTCAACCCTAAAATGGTGCTTCCATGTCCTGCACGGAAATTGACAAGTCGATGACTTACTGTTTTCATTGGAAAATGAAATCACCACTAACAAAAATCTTTCAAGGTGAGATGATTATGTTTCAGAAATTAAAACCTGGTGCCAAACAAAAAATGTTCTGCCCAATACTTACCAGTTATATCTGCGACGGAAGCACCTTTTTTTGAGGATACATGGATAAATTGATTGTCGCCCAAATAAATACCGCTGTGTGTAACCAATTTATCTGTAGTATAGGTAGAATGAAAAAAAACCAAATCACCGCGTTTCAAATCTTCTACTGAAAGCATAATCTTACCAAAACGTGCCTGTTCATTTCCATCGTGTGGCAATGATATTTCATTTTCCTGATGTGCTATCATTACCAGACCAGAACAATCTATCCCTTTTTTTGTTAAACCTCCCATTTGGTGTGGAGTACCAATAAAATCTTTTGCAGCGTTGATAATGGCTTCTACATCATGTTTTTCATAGTTTAATGATTTTTGATATCCACCCTTTTTAAAAATAATTATTTTCTCTTTCAAGTTTGGATCATTAGTCTGTTTTAAAAGCATGCTGATAGGGTCAGATTGCCATGTCATTGAAATGGTAATTAAAGTACCTGAAATAATAATTAAGGTAAGTAATATATATTTGATGCTCTTAGATTTACTTTTCATTTTATAACAATTAGAGTTTATCTAGCTTAGCGTACGGCTATTTCGATATCAGTAAGTTTTTCACAGTTAAGCATTTAGGATTAATAGCATTTCCACTGCCCCTTCTTTCTTGCAAACTGTATATCAGACAAAAATAAAAACCAAAATGATTACTGACAGGAACATAACAACCAGAAAGCTTATTATAACAATTATTTCAGGCTTTGTTGCTCTGCGGTTTCCTATAAATACCCCAAAATTTGATTTTGGCTGACTCTCCTCCTGATGAAAAAAATTATTAATAATGCGGTATAAATTAGGGTGTGTATTAATTGCTCCACAATAACCGCATTTGATTTGTTCATCTTTATCAGAGAAAACGAGCGGAGCTCCACAACTTTTGCATTTTTTTGACATAGGGTTTGATTAGGGTTAATTTGATATTATATGTATTTGGATAAAACTTAATTCTTAAACTATACTATTAATAAAGTATTGATCAATCAATAAAAATGACCTAAAGTTCGCTACAAAAAAAAGACATAAATTCCTAATTAACAAATAATTGTAAGTTAAATTTTCTCCCCTGCTATTCTTCGATGCCGCAATTTAACAGCATTTGCCTTTATTTCGGGGTTAAGTTTTTCGTACTTTTCAAGAAAGGCCTGATCCGATAAATAAATTTCCTCTTCCGGAAAACCACAATCGATGAACAGCTCTATCCGTTCACAGACCATTAAGTAATAATTATATTCTTCGTAAATAATTACTGCATAAATAATTAATTCATCAGCATTCAGATCTTCGAGGTCTTTATAATCCTCAAATAGAATATTCTGCAGAATATTAATAAATTCTGTTTTTCTTCTTTCTTTCCAGTTGAAGAACAAAAGCAACTGTTCATTTTTTACAGATTTATATGTCTCCCACTGGCTATTACTCATTTTTTTGTACCTGGCTCTTGTTCTGTCACTATCCTCTATCTGTTTTAGTTTGGGTGGGCGACCATATAAAATAAGCCATTGGTCGAACTGATGATATTTTTCACGAATGTTTACCCCATTTTTTTGCCCTTCAATTAATCCATTAAGTTTAAATAGCATTTTTGTGCCGACCGAATGGATGAATTTATCTATAAATTCCACCACCACAGGACGCCTTTCTGACTCAATTACAGGAAATTGACTGAACATCAGTTGCTTTAGTTCGGGACTAAGTCTTTGCATAATTTTAAAATACACAGAAAACAGAAACTGCAAAAGAACTATATTGTCTTCAAAGTCAGCTTTGTATTCATCCGGAATTACTCCTTTATTTTGATTATACCAGGCTTCCCAATCAATATCTTTGTCGCTAAAATTCATTTATATGATTAGTGAGAAAATAAGATTATTTTAAAGTTACAAAAAATTAAATCTATATTAAAGTTGTTTTTACCCTGGCTTTTGATTTTGAACTAACTAAAAGCTGCCGGCAAAGGGAATCATCAAATCAGTGAAAACTCCCGACATATAAACTTTTAGCTATAAAAGATTGCAAATACTTCATTTTCATTACTATAATATTTAACCTGATGATTTTTTGAATTACATTCTTTATAAAAACATGGGTTATCTGCTAAATATCGTTGAACAAAAAAGTCGCCACCTTTAACAAAAAACAGTTCCATTTTATAATATAAAACTGCTCCTGCTTTATTATCAGGTTAAAACATTTTGATTTATGGATTAAAAAGCCTTGAAAAAAAATGTATATTATGCCAGCAATTTAAAAGCACAGGGTAACTATTAGGAAAATGGGAGGAGATATTATGGATGATTCTGAAATCTTGAAAAAAGAACTGGAGATTCAAAAAAGAATAGCCTATACGGCAGGACTATTGCAGGGAGATATTACCATCAAAACCTTGCTTGAATCCCTGGCAGAAGGTGTAGTTATTATAAATGATCTTGGACGAATTGTACTCATCAATAAAAAACTTTCAGAACTTACCGGCTTTTCTAAAGAGGAAGTAATGGGTGAGAGCCTTAATCTGATTATTCCAGCCAAATATCATCATAAACATGAGGAGCATGTGAAAAACTATTTCAACAAGCCAAGAATAAGGCCTATGGGCATTGGTCTTGATCTGGAAGCCCAACGCAAGGATAACACCAAATTTGCGGTTGAAATTAGTTTAAGCCACCTGGATACTGATTCGGGCCGACTGTCGCTTGGTTTTTTAACAGATATTACGGTAAGGAAAAAAGCAGAGAACGACCTGCTTAAAAGAAATATAGAACTGGATGAATATGCACACACGGTGGCCCATGATTTAAATTCTTCTATAAGTGGAATTTTGGGGTTTAGCGAACTTTTAATAAATTCAAAAAAGAAATTAGACAAAAAAACACAAGACGTATATCTTAATCATATTGCTGTTAGTGGGCGAAAAATGCAGGATGTGGTCAGGGAGTTATTACTTTTCGCAAGTATGAAAAAAGGTGACATTGAACTAAGCCCTGTAAAAATGAAAGAACTCATTAGTTCGGCATGCCAAAGGTTAAACCATCTGATTAATGAAAAACTTGCCCAAATAAACATCAGTCCTCAAATTGCTGATTGTAAGGGACATGCACCCTGGGTGGAGGAAATCTGGTACAATTATTTAAGTAATGCCTTAAAATATGGTGGCGAATCTCCAATTATTGAAATTTATTCAGAAAAGAATAAAGAAGGATTAATTAAATATAGTGTTAAAGATAATGGTGAAGGTATAAGCAAAGATTTTCAGAAAATTATTTTTGAGCACAATAATGCTGTAAAAGAAAAATTAGCAAAAGGTTCTGGTTTAGGCTTGTCTATTGTAAAAAGAATAGCCGATAAATTAGACGGACTGGTTTCCGTTGAGTCAGAGCCTGGTAAAGGCAGCGTTTTTAGTTTTTATTTACGCGAACAATAATTCAATAATAAGCCTGGTATAAAAGATGTTACCCTTATTCATGAATAAAAATATAGTTTATTTATAAGTTCTGACTTCTACTTTATATCATCTAAAAAATCAACCTATGGAACTAAGTGCAAGAAACAAAATTAAAGGAACAGTTAAAGAAATAAAATTAGGCGATGTAATGGCTAAAGTTGCCATTGAAATAGCAGGTGGCGCCATTATCAATTCTATAATCACAGTAGATAGTGTTGAAGACCTTCAATTAAAAGAAGGGGATCGGGTATATGCTATTGTTAAATCTACAGAAGTGATGGTGGGTAAATAAGGCTTTACTATTTATTCCAATAATAAAAGTATCCGGGAATGGATTGCCTATTTATCACTAAGTTTTCGGGTTTTAAAAAAATCCCATATCACGTCAAAGGCATGAATATCGCGGTTTGACCAGCTGCGCCCCGGAATAGAGTGACCACAACTGTTAATGCGGTAATATATAATGTCCGCACTACTACTTAGCGTTGTGTATTCAATTTTGGTAACTGTAGAGTTATCGTAAATATAGGTATCGGGTAACTGGGTTACAAGCGGAGTTGGATCCACTCCGTTTTTCTGAATAAAATAATCCAGAATTTTATCAAAAGAAACATGATTGACATCTCCTCCTACTTTTACTACAGAATCAGCTGTTCCATGAATGTAACAAAGTGGCATTGGTTTTTTAAGGGAATATTTTGCAAAATTGGAAAGATCCATCAAACCAGCAATAGGTGCCACAGCAGCTAATCTATCCTCAAGCACCTGCGAAAGATAAAAAGTCATAAACCCACCGTTTGAAAATCCTGTAATGTAAACCTGCTGGTCATTAACCTGATAATCAGAGACCATCAGATCTATCAGTTCATTAATAAAAGAAGCATCGTCCCAATTGTGTATGTTGTGTGAATCCCAGGCAGTTTGTCCTCCCATTGCAGCTTTTGCCTGTGGCATCAAAAGCATAAAATTTTCTTCCTCAGCCAATGCCGGAAAATAATCAGTAATCATGCCCGGCCAGATGATGTTGCTCCATCCATGTAAATAAATTACAAGTGGAAGTCTGCTTCCGGGTGCATTGGAGGGTTTATACAAACAATATTCTCTTTTAATTCCAATAAACTGAGCAAAATTCTGTGAAATTTCGGCACCTTTCTTCAATGTATTAACACTAATCGGAACTTCTGTTTTATTTCCCTGATTGTCACTTGCTATAACTCTTATCTTGTAGTTAGTCTCAGGCTCGAGCCCTGAAATCGAATATGCTCTGTTATCTGTATGATCAGCCAATATTTTATCGTCCAGAATTACACTGTAGGTTGCCACTCCTTCATCAAAATCTACGGCACGTGTCCATTCAAAATCAACCTGGGTGCTGCTAATTTTATTTATAGAAATAGTAAAAATGGAAGGTGGTTGATTTTTTGTAGTTGTGAAATTAAACTGCCCGCTTGCCAGCAATACCCCTGAATTATTTGATGCCTTAATCAGGCCGGCGTAACTGGTATTTTCCTCAAGATCAGTGAATTCATAATGATAGGTATTTTCACCTTCCCAAATCAGTTGATCGCCTGAATAAAACTGGTACAAAACCAATTCTGATTTATCGAATACCTTGTCCCAATAAAGATTTGCTTTATTAAAACCAACAGTCACATTTACTTCAAGTAGAAATACAGGCTTATCTTTATTGCATGCCAATAAACTAAAAAAAATTAAAATTATGAATGGTTTTTTCATTATAAATTCAGGTTAAAAAGATAAATTCTCAGCTTATTCTGAATCGGTGAAAATATATAAATCTACAATCAACCTTTAATTTATTACTACATCACTACTTTCACAATATGAAAAATTGGCAAAAACCAGGCACTTTTTGAAACTCTATATAATTGTTTGTATTGGATTAAAAAAATACGCTCAGGATTTACATGGAAATTTGTAATAAAAATGGCTTTTCATTATTCAGCATCCTCTTCTGCCTTGCTAATCAGCTCAAAAATGTCATTGGCAAAATTAGAGATATGTTTACTGAATATATCTCCAAGTTTGGTAATATATTCTGGAGAGGAATTTACCAGAACCGGGTATAATTCAATCACTTTTTGGCTGAGTGTTTTTTCTATTTCCGTACAAAGATGATAATAGACTTCATTGATTTTTTTTATTTCTGCAACAGTGTCTTTCATTTTGCTCAAAAAATCTTGTAAGTCCGGCGGATTTGCAATTAAATTTCTCATCCATTTTATTTCAGCCTCAATATTAAAAATATCCGGAATCATCTCCATGATAAGTTTAGCTATATCAATTCCATAACTTTCAAGTTCTTTAATGCAAGCTGACTGATTTGGTCCCCACTTAGCACATGATTTTTCAGCCTTTACCAATAATTGGTAGATATCAGGGTTCATCTGCATCAGTTGTTTTTTAAAGCGCGTGTATTGAATAGAGACATCAAAAGGTTCTTCATTCTCTGGCGAAATAGTAATGTGGAAACTAACAAAATCATCTCCAAACTCTTCCAGAGTTGACTCCCAGTGCGAATAATTAACAGAATATTTTTCCATCCCAAAAACTTTAAGTTTTATTTAAAAACAGCTTATTCAAATTTTCAGATTGTTTGTTTAACGCTAAAAATTACGAATACATAAAATCGCCAGTATCGCAATTGAAAAAAGGACAACCACCAGCTTTCGCGTGGTTTCATAGCCCCATAATTTAATAGCACCCCTAAAGCGATAATCAAAAAACTGAAGGCGATAATATGCCGAAAGTAATACAAAGCCGAAAATAATATATGAGATTATCCGTGATATAATTGCCGCGGTATTGTGCCAGTCATTAAAAAAGTAAATGAGTATTATTTCCAAAAGAATCAGACCAGACATGATTAATTTGGTATTTCTAATGGATGATTTCGCTTTTTCATATAAGTCCTGCTCTTTCTGTTTGATTTCTTCCTTTCGAAGCAAGTCCAAATCCTGATTATAATCTGCACAATTTACCTGAAAAGCAGGATAATCATTAGTTAATCCACAAAGAATTCCGCGTTTTCGGTCAAACATTTTGTTAGTACATGTTTTGCAATACTTTAATTGGGCCTGTCTTTCCATTATTGTTTGTGATTTTATTTACTCCAATTTTAAAAGAGGGTCTTAATTTTATGCAATTTCACCAATTAGCTTATAGGGAATCAAATCATTTATCTTTTATTGAACACCATAATTGCTTCTTCACGGCATTGAAAGTTAGGCTGTTCGAAGATCAAACTTATCAGCCCGCGAAACTATTGGTTAAAAAGCTTGCTTTATTTTTACTCCACCATCCTCACTTTATCAATATTTTCAACAGGCAGCCAATCGTCCATATTTCCATATTCAGATCTGTCAATTTTAAATGGTTTAATTGTTTCAAAATCTTTTATTGTAATTAAAACTAAATATCTTTTTCCTGAGAATTTTTTTTTTAATCCTGCGTCCAGTAACAATTTACCGTTGTTTTTTTCAACAAGATCAATTGATTCTTCCTTTGTTAATTGTTCAGAATAAACACATCATCTACTATTGCCTTGCCTTTTATAAGTCCGTCTCCTTTATTTTCAATAAAATACAAAACATCAGACTTATTCACTCTGCCATAAGGTAATTTCCGACCCATTGCACCACGGATAATCATAGTTTTCGAGCCGTTTTTTAAGTTTTCAAGTTCCTTGGCTTTATAATCAACATAAACTACATGATCCATATTTTTAACTCTTTTCTATATTTTTTAAAATACAATTAAAAACTATCAAATTCACTTTTGTCTTAAGCTTTTGACTGCTATTTTCAGGTCGGATTTACGAAAGCGTAGTCCCACGTTTTAAAAATAATCCTTCCCTCCCACACTACCAAGATTTTTTAAATAAAAAATATTTCAATCGATAAAGTAATTGGAATATTCAGTATCACTTATCTTGATAAAAAACTTGCTTTTTTAATTTTTCCGGGTTTTAGTATTAGCACCAAAGAGCCACGTCATTAGCATGGCCCGCAGGGCTAGGTTATAAGGGGAACCGGAAGATGGACCAACGGTGCGGGATTTAAACCCCGCACCGTTGGTGCTTTTGATTATGGGTTACGTTTTACCCTGGCTTGGCGCCCAGGGCTGATGATTACGCACCGTTGGTGCTGGACTAACTGTAGAATTTCAATAAAAATAACAATATGAAAAGTCAGGGAGGAGACACATATTGTGATGATTAGAATAATTATACCTTAAAAATAAGGAGAGTTATCAATACATACAAAGATTTAATTTTAGTATTAGCTCCAAAGGAGCTGGGTCATTAGCGCAGCCCGAAGGGCTGTGTCATGCGACCCGGAAAATGGAGCGCCAAAGGTGCGGGGTCAGGAGTTCAAGACCTTCTTAATAAATATAGTATTTTAGATTATGAAAAATGGGTAAGAGAGATTTAGACCCCGCACCGTTGGTGCTGGAATTAAGGTAGATGGCCAATAAAAAAAACGATTCCCCGCTAAGCAGAGCGTTCCACTTCGTTTTGTTTAAACACTGCCTCCGGCCATTTAATCTGTATGGCTTTAATATCTTGTGTTTTTCTTAACATGCTGCCTTTACCTTTTTATAATCTGGACCACTTTACAGGCAGGATGCCTTGGCATAGAACAATATAGTGGGCTGCTATGCCGAAAGGGGGAATTTTAATATTAGCTCCAAAGGAGCTGCGTCATTAGCATGGCCCGAAGGGCTATGTAATGAGATGACGCGGGTAATGGAGCACCAAAGGTGCGGGGTCATGAGTTCAATATCTTTTTAATAAATATCGTATGGTATATTACGAAAAACAGGTGTGTGATTTAGACTCCGAACCGCTGGTGCTAGACAAAAGGAG
>JARGGF010001100.1 GCA_029210905.1 Bacteroidales bacterium
AACAACATTACCACTATTGGTATAAATGGGAAAACAGGTGAAGTGTTTTTCGGAACTAACATGGGGCTTGTTTCGTTTAAAGGCACTGCAACCAAAGGTAATGAATCATATGCAGGGGCTTATATCTACCCTAACCCTGTTCGCGAAAATTATAATGGGCCAATAACCATTACTGGTCTGGCAAGTAATGTTAATGTAAAAGTTACTGACATAAGCGGTCAATTAGTATACGAAACTACATCTTTTGGAGGTCAGGCTATTTGGAACGGTAAAAATTTCTCCGGACGAAAGGTAAGTACAGGAGTTTACCTGGTATTTTGTACTGATGAACAAGGAAAAAACAAAAAAGTTCTTAAATTACTAGTTATCAATTGATAATTGAGCAGATTGTAATTTGAATTGCAGCTTAATTTTTGAAAATTAAATTTACTAATTTTTCATTATGCATGAACAAACTCGTGCTATAGTAATTCGCTATTTAAAATATACTGATCATTCTGCAATTGCACATCTTTACACTGAAAAATTTGGCCGTATTTCAGTGATGGTCAGGCATTCAAAAAGCAAAAAATCGGTTTCGAAAAAAAGTATCTTACAGCCACTATTTTTGCTTAATATAAATATCGTATACAAACACAACAGGGAAATTCAGCAATGCAGCGAAATGAACAATTTCCCTTTTTTTAATGACATCCCTTTCAATATAGTTAAAAATAGTATTGCCCTTTTTCTTGCTGAGATTTTATCGAAAGTTTTAAAAGAAGAAGAAGCAAATCCTGCCCTTTTTGAATTTTTGCATAGCTCCCTGCAACTTTTTGATCAATCTAAAGAAGGTGCTGCAAACTTTCATCTGATATTTTTATATGAATTAAGCAAATTTCTGGGGTTTTATCCTGATAATAATTATTCAATCCGAAATAAATATTTTAGCCTTCGTGATGGATATTATACTGATTTTCAGCGCTCTGATGAAATATCATTAAATGAACAACTAAGTGAACAGTTCTATAATATATCAAATAAGGGTTTTGGTTCATTGCATACGCTATCTTTGGCAAGGGAACTTAGGATAAAAATATTGTTGGCCCTGATTAAATATTATCAATTTCATCTTCCCGAAATTGGTAAAATTAAATCACTCGATGTATTAAATCAGCTTTTCGACACCTGATTTACTTTTTCATGGGAGGTTTTTTTCTTTGCAGAAGCACTATAGTATTTTATCCAAAAATACCACAATAAAAAAATAAAAAAATAAACGGTATATTTAAAAATAACATGATGGTTAATATCCACATATTCAGGATACCTGAGCACTAAGTATGCCAATCCACTAATCCTGAAAACATTTAAGATATTAATTACTAATAAACCTGCAGGAATTACCCAAAGCTTGTATTTAATGTTACCTGGGAAAGCAATGATGAAACCAGCGAAAAGGCCCATTAAATTGCGTGCCAGGCAGCCCCTGTCAAGATACACACCTTCAGTTCCGAAAATTCGCATAGTTTTTCCACTTATTTCAGTTTCAAAACCAAAAATTTCTAAAAGAAACTTACTTGAAATCAATAAGATTTTTGTCAGTTGGTTGGTAATAACTTCATAAAATGAATTGATAAACGGACTGTAGCGCAAAAACTGATAAAATAAAGACCAGATAATAACCAAAATAACGCCATTGGCAAAAAACTTTATAAGCGGAGTTAAATTTTTATACTTATCAATGAGAAATTTCAATTTTTATTTATTAGCTAAATATAGGGTGTTGGTGAAGTTGTGGTATCATAGTGGAATTGTATAAAAACAATCAATTTTCTTTATCCTGACTGGAATATAATCTTTTGGCAGCATAAGCAACACCAGCAGCTAGTAGAAACCCAAGCCCCCCGTCTATAGGAATAGGTTCTGCATCGGGTGGTGGAGGTTGTGCAATTGCAGTTTGCACAAAAATTGGCGAGAGTATAAACACCACTAAAAAAACAAGAATTGT
>JARGGF010001101.1 GCA_029210905.1 Bacteroidales bacterium
AAATTAAACCAATATTTACAGCATAAAACGTATAATACCCGGATAAAGTCTAAATTAAATCCGTTTCATATTAACTTATAAAAGAAAATATTTCTTCCCGAATTTCAATTGATATTCTGAAATGCTTTCCCATGAAATAACATGCAAAGATAATGAAACAAGTTGACCGGTACCATCCAAACATTCATTGAAGTTACCCCGAAATTTTGATAAAAAATCCCGCAACACATTCAATATCAGGGCTTTGGGGGTTTTTGCAAGTGAAAAAGCACATTTTGTAAAAAAATGGGGTAACTTTTTGTAAACATAAAAATAAAACAAATAAGTGCCCGACCTTTGTATTTATCAACAAACAAGAGGTGGACACTTATGAATTACAGCAAGCTTGCAAGTAGGTTAAGGACAAAAATAGGCAAATTTTCGGGGTATGTTTCAGAAAATCTCGACAAAACAGCTCAAAGATTTGTAAATGAAGCAATTTATGGCATTATATATTCCCAGTCAGTTATGCTCACCGAGATAGGCAGGAGTTTGGAAACCCATGTTCAGTTGAAGAAGATAGAGGAACGGTTTTGCCGACAGTTAAAGAAAGAAGGCTTATGGGAAAATATCCATCGGCAGGTGCTCTGCGATGCAGCCGTGCGCATCAGGGACAACACCTTGCTAATTTTGGATTTGAGCGATTTATACAAGAAGTATGCAGAACATATGGAGTACCTGGCTAAAGTGCGCGATGGCAGTGATGGCGGCCAGATAGTGAACGGCTATTGGACCATACAGGTCATTGGTGCACAATTGGGTGAAAATGAAGTTTTGCCCTTGTACCAGGAGTTGTATTCACAGGATTCCCCTGATTTTAAAAGTGAAAACACCCAGATTATTAAAGCCATTGATATGGTAGCAGATCACTCGGGGAACAGGGGAATATGGATAATAGACAGGGGAGGCGACAGGGATGTGTTGTATAACCACCTGCTGAAAAAACCCAGTAAAAAGAGGTTTGTAGTACGGCTGGTAGGCAATCGCAACCTTTTACATGGGAACAAGGAAGAATTAGCCCTGAAATTGGCTTATCGCTGCAAAACACCTTACAGCGAAACTATTATTAAGGAAGAAAACGGGCAGGAAAAAGTGTATCACATCAGCTACGGTTATATGCCGGTAAAGCTGCCCGGCATGGATGAACAACTCTATATGCTGGTAGTGAAGGGTTTCGCAAATAAGCCAATGATGCTGCTTACAACAGAACCACTCAGAAGAAGCAGAAAAATACTTTACCGCCTGTTGGGCTACTACCTCAAGCGTTGGGGCATTGAAGAAACCATCAGGTTCGTCAAACAAACTTACGATTTGGAAAACATAAGGGTTTTGAAGTATGCACGGCTCAGAAACATGATGGGATTATTGCTGGCGGTGTTTTATTTTATGGCCGTGAAGTTAGATATGTCCCAAAAGCTGAAAATAATGACCGGGCACATATTAAAGCAGGCAAAACGGGTGTTCGGAATACCCGATTTCAAGTACTACGCCATTGGAGATGGACTCAGCGCTATCTTCAGGCGTTCACCAGGCAAAATAACCGTAGCCAAACCACCTGGCCCGGATATCGCGCAATTAGGGCTGGGATTCACTTAAAAAAATGGGGTAACTTCAATTAATCCTCCCATCCTGGCGGATGTACTTACCAGCTCCTGGATTTGCCAGTCGGATCCATCAAAGAAGTATTCAATCCTGCATATAAACGTTCCGGTATATTCTTCCCAATCAAATGAATAGGTGTTTAAATAGAATTGGTTTTCATTTATGTACTCAAATTCAAATAACGCCGGTAATTTCTCATCATTCACCAGGAAATAAGTCTGTTTGATCCTGTATTGATCATCCAGCAGGGCAACAGCCGCCGTATCATTTTTGAAATCCCAATCCCACAGGCCATCGTTTGTGGCTTTTAAAGCAAAATCCAACCTATTTTTATGAGTTTTTA
>JARGGF010001102.1 GCA_029210905.1 Bacteroidales bacterium
TAGTGGTTGCCCTGTCCATCCTGCTCCTTTCCACACCTTATCTGTTCCATAGGCAGGGCTTATTCCCTCGCCCAGGTAAATTTTCCAAACAGAATCAAGGCGTTCTGGTGCTTCATTTCCATAATAATTACGACTCCCATTACCTAAAAAAGTTGAAATTAATACTTCAATATTTTCAGTATTGCTTTGAGCATATACTCTGGTACAAAAACTTAAGTTTAGTATTATGATTATGTAAAAGATTGATTTTTTCATTATTTATACAATTTATGTTTAGTAAGTTAATTGAATGCAAGGTTTCCTATTTAAATGGATTTACCACTATATTGCTAATCTTTGATGGCCTTATAAACAAATTTTTTATCAATATAATCTGAATCGATTAATCCGAGTGCAATATAATCAGCTAAAATATTTATTCCATGCCTGTAAGGTGTTTTTGCAAGTTTCAGAAAACCAGAAAGACTGATCACCTCATTTTCATGAAGATACATTAGGAGTTTTTTGCCTGGTTCAACATCTCTAATTTTTACTCCTGTCTCAGATTGCTTTTTCTGCCAGGCTTTCAATAACACTGAGCTTGCAATAATATTTTCATCTGCTACTCTTATAAAAGCCATCCACTTTTTATCATCAGTTAAAGCCATATGCGGCTTTGCATTACTTTCAGGAATTATTATTTCAAGTACTTTTTTCCCGGATATATTCCAGTCCTTAGTTTGGAAATTAATTGGAGGTTTGCAGTAAATTTCAGCAGCAGCTTCAATCATATAATACTCCTCATCAGTTCTGACCCCTGCAATGGTTCCGTTATCTTTTACTCCAATTAACAATCGACCACCTTTTGTATTTGAAAAAGCAACAAGAGAACGGGCTATTTTTTTTGAATCATTGATAGCAAACTTAAAATCCTGGTGCAGATTTTCGCCCTGCTCAATAAGTTCTTCAATATAGTGGGCATTTTTCTTCACTACTAAGAAAATTTTTTAAGTAGCCTAAAGTACAGCAAGTTTAATCACTTTGACATCCCGATAACAACAAGTCTGTATCTATCAGAAGAACAGACTATTACCATTCCAGAAATCAAATAGGCCTAACAAACTTGTAGAAAGTTTTAATTCGGATTCAAGGATTATTTTACTTTTTGTATTTTTAATTCATCGTCAATCTTCACAATTCTTAACCAGTTATTTTCGAAGCCACTAAATGGACTTACCCTTTCAAAATTAAAATCAAACCTTAAACCTTCGGTGTAATTTGTTTCACCAGAATGCGGCATACAGAATTGGAAAAGTCTGCCATAATCCTTCATCGTATTCAAAAAGAAGTATGTGATATCATACCCCATATACGAAAAAGGAGTTGGTTCTGATTTAAAATAGGTTTTATACTGATAATCAAAATTCTTTACAGATTTATTTTCATAATCGATATAACTAGTTGTACCATAATGGAATTTCAGGTTACGCAAATATCCTATTTCAATATTTCTGGATTGCTCCCATGCACTCATTCCATAAACAGTAATTTTATATTTATTCGTCAGGTAATTTAGTTTAGTAACTAAGTTAGTAATAAAAACAGGATCACTAGAGGGAACAATAACTATGTTATGTAAACCCACAGAAAGGGCATCTTCAACTGCTGTGGCTCCCCCTGTTTTGAAATTAACTTGCTTAAATACTATTTCGTTGATGTAATTATCTGAAGCAAATGACTTTACCAGTTTATTTTTATACATTTCAATAATTTCGAGTTCTTCATCAGTACCGTTATGTATCATTACAATACTTTTGTCATAGGTTTTGGCAAGAAACGAAGAAATATTAGCTACTTCAGTCTCATCACTTGGATTGCTAAGAAAAATATAAGGATTTGTTACTACCAGGTTTTCATGTTTTAACTTAAAGGGTGCCACAATATTAATTTTATGTTCTTTAGCAAAAGCACTTGCCAGCCTG
>JARGGF010001103.1 GCA_029210905.1 Bacteroidales bacterium
TAATTGTAATATATTAATTAATATTTAATGTCAATACTTGTCTTTTTGTTAATTTTACTTTACTTTTGAATATTATTTCAACCTAAATTCTAAAAAATATGAAAAAATATGCATTACTTCCATTGCTATTGCTAGGTTTAAGTTTACAATTTTCAACAACATTAATTTCACAAAAACTATCTCAGGAGAAAAAGATAGAATCGATCATGCAGTTGGCAAAATTTATAGATTGGTCTGGAAACACCCAATTTTCTGACTCCAAACGAATAATTTATGTGCTTACAGATGCCAAATCATCAAAAAATTACGAAATTAAGGAAAAAAATGATCAGAAATATAAAAATTGGCAAATTATATGTATGGATAAAATAAAAGACATTGAATCAGGATCAGTTGTTTTTATAACAAATGAGCAACAGAAACAGGCAATAGAGGTGATTGAGTTATCTACAAGAAAAGACATCCTCACCATATCCGAAAATGCTGATAAATTCTGCAGCAAAGGTGGAATGATTAACATGGTTGAGTACGATGAGAAATTTAGGTTTGAAATAAATTATCGAATAATTCAGAATAAAAGTTTAAATATTAGTTCAAAAATATTAGCTTTAGCTAAAATATATGATTAAATGATTTCAAAGGATAAAAGCGACGACCCGGGATATGTTAAATCTGGCTATTTATATAACCTGACCAAGTTTATTCATTATCCACAGAATGCTTTCAACTTTAGCATGTCGCCTTTTATTATAGGTGTTTACGGAGATGATTCCATTAAGTCGGCCCTGGTTAATACCTTGCGTAACAAACAAATAAACGGACGGGAATGGAAAATTGAATTTTACAAAAACCCACAGGAAATAAGGCATTGCCATTTAATTTTTATTATTGGATTATCAGCTGATGAAGCAAAAAGTTTGGTAGCATTTTTAATAAATAAAAAAATATTAACCCTGGCTGATAATATCAGTGGATTTTGTGAAATGGGAGGCATGGTGAACCTGGTTGGAAACTTTCCTAACTATGGATACCAAATAAGCTTAAGCGCTTTGAGTTATGCAAAACTTAGTGTAAATCCGGAGTTGCTGGATTTAGCCACTATAATAGATTAGAGTGATGCGTCCGTTCATAAATTTACCAATTAGAACAAAAATTATATTGCTTATTGTATTGGTAAGTACAATAAATATTATCCTGGCTTCCTTTGTACATTTTTACTACGAAAAAAAGCTTTATTACAGCCATATATCAGAAAAATTAAGGATTTTGTCCGATTTAATAGGTGATTATAATTCGGCAACTATCCTCTTTAGTGACAAACAAAATGCAACTAATTATCTGGCATCTCTAAAAGCCGATAAACATGTAGAAAATGCACTTTTGCTTTTGCCCGATTCTTCATTACTGGCACAATTTATAAAACCAAATCACAAGGCACTGGATACTTATCAGTTTAACCTGCTGAGCGATACCATAGTTTCCGACAATAACTATCTTGTAATCAGCAGACCCGTATTTTTCAAAGGTGAAGTAATTGCAACCATTAGAATAGAATATAGCCTATTAGAATATAAAATTAAGCAGAAACAATATGCCAAAGTGCTGATTATAATGATTGTTATTTCTATCATTACTGCAACGTTTCTTGCTTACTTTCTTCAAACGAGTATTACACGTCCACTATTCCTGTTGTCAAAAACCATGAACCGGATATCTTTAAAAAAGGATTATTCAATAAGGGCCGGAATTAAAGGCAATGATGAAGTTGGGAAACTTACCGAAGGTTTTAATTTCATGATTCAACAGATTGAAGAACAGAATAATAAATTAAAAACTTCTAAAGCTGAAAGCGATTCAGCCCTAAAGACCAAGGAACGTTTTTTGGCTAATATGACACATGAATTGCGAACTCCATTAAATTCCATTGTAGGGCTATCAAATTTACTTGAAGAAACAACA
>JARGGF010001104.1 GCA_029210905.1 Bacteroidales bacterium
TACAGGTTGTTTTACTTTTTTGCGGTATACATCTATAATTTTATAATTCAATATAGAAAACAGCCATGTTTTAGGTGAGCTTTCGCCTTTGAAACTTTCCAATTTTTCAGCAGCAGCAAAAAATGTATCCTGAACCAAATCTTTAGCCAGTTCAGAATCTGAAACTTTGTGCAATGCCCAGGAATAAAGTTCACTGGTGTACATCTCAACCCATTGCGAAAGATTTCTATCGTTAGTAGGCTCCATTATGTATTGTTTAAATAATTTCTAATGAGGCACGAATATTAATACATATAGCTTTGGATTACACCCTGATTCCCATTACTAAAACATCGTCAATTTGGGCCAAATCCCGTTTCCATTTCATAAATGCCTGTTCGATAATCTTTTTTTGTTCATCCATGGGTTTACCTTGAACCGACATCAATAATTCCTTAAATCTTTTTGATTTAAACTTTTCACCGGTTTCGCCTCCAAATTGGTCAACGTATCCATCTGAAAATGAGTAGATGTTATCACCAGCTTGCAGTTGAAACTGATGGTTGGTGAACTCTTTTTCGGCCAGGTGAATCCCTATAGGCTGTCTGTCGGCCTTTAAATGAATTAATTCATAACGCGTTTCAATATCCAGGGCTTCATTGGAAACGTCAACACCCTCAAAGGGCCGGATTATATATAATGGATTATATGCGCCTGCATATTGAAGGCTTAATGTTTCATTATCAATTATTAAAAGGGCAATATCCATCCCGTCTTTTTGCTCACCTTCTTTACCCTCCTGATGTAGTGATCTTTTTACTTTTGCCCGCAAGCGGTTTAGAATTTGTGCTGCGCTATCCATGCTCCGGCGGGTAACTATTTCATTTAGGAAAGAGCTGCCCAGCATACTCATAAATGCCCCGGGTACTCCATGTCCCGTACAATCAGCGGCAACTACAGCCACAAAGTTGTTTAGCTTTTTCATCCAATAAAAATCGCCACTTACAATATCGCGGGGCTTGTAAAAAATAAAATGCTCCAGCAAAATATCATCAGCCAACTGTGTGGAAGGAAGCACTGCTTGTTGGATTTTTTGTGCGTAGCTTATACTATCAAGTATCTCTTTCCTGTGTTTGTATGCAATATCGCGCTGTTCCTCTATCTTTGTACGGCTTCTTTCTATTTCTTCTGTTCGTTCTTTTACCAATTCTTCCAGTCGTTCCTTTTCCTTTCTACTGGCACGCAAACGCCATATGAATAACAAACGGACCAGTGCAATTAATATAATAATATAAAGTAGTATAGCCCACCATTGTCGATATAAAGGGGTAAGTATGTGAAAACTAAAACTAGCCTTTGGGGCAATTTTCCCGAATTCATTTCTTGTCTCTACTATAAACTTATAATTTCCATCAGATAAATTTGTATATTCTTTCTTTGTAAGCTTTGTCCAGGCAGAAGTATCTTTATCAAAGCCATCTAAAAAGTATCGATATTCCACAACACCTGCAGCAGGATATACAGGGACACTAAAATCAATCTCTAATGAATTATCAGCGTAACTAATTTCTAAATTCTTTGAATCATCCAGGCTCAGTAAAGAATCGTTGGTAATAACCGTAACTTTTCGTATAATAGTCTGGAAATCTGCATTATAATCGTATAAATCTTTAAAATTTAATAACAATAACCCATCTTTCCCTCCGGCACAAATCTGTGTTTTTCCCGTATTTACCCAAAAAGTTTGAGCTGCAAATGAAGAAACAGGCAAAAATGGCGTTTGATTAATCTCAAAATTATTGTTGTTATTATTCAAAAAGGAAAGCTCCTTGCGCTCACCATTGGTGATAATGCTACTATTTTCAGAAATCTCATATAAATCATGTATCCAGAGTTTCTGAATCAAACTGTCTCTTTCATGCAAAGTATAAGGCAATATTGAATCCCCGCTAATATAATCAGTATACAACCCTTTTTC
>JARGGF010001105.1 GCA_029210905.1 Bacteroidales bacterium
ATAGAACTTGTTAAGATTAAGGTTTTCATTAATCAATTTTGCCTCTTCATTATTAAAAACCTTATTGATAAAAGCAGGGAAGCCTCCTTCGTATTCAAGTAGCGTTTTCTTTTCTAATAGTGAAAATTCTTTATCTGGCAACACAATGCTTCTTTCATGGGGTACAAATGGCATTTTTTTAAGCAGATCCTTTAAATTAGCTTCATTTACACCATATATTTGTCGGGGTTTAGATTCTTTTTTATCATGATCTATGTTACTAAAAATAATGATGCTGTCAGGTACATTTTGCAAAAGTATTTTTCCTGCATAATTGCAAATTTTAGAAACATCAGTCAATTTGAGGAAATTAAAAGCACTATCTATAAGTATTTGCAGGCCAGCATAATATCTGTATTTTTTTTCTTCATTCGTTTTTTCCAGGCTAATATTTTTTGAGGTTCCAATTAATTCAACCACCTTCCCGTTTTCATCCGTAATTGCCTCAACATAGTCCCTAAACCAAATAATTTCGCCTGATTTGTGAATTCTTCTGCATTCGTAGGACATTGACAATTTTTCCCCGTCCAGGATATCTTGTAAAACATCGATCAAATATCTTCTGTCACTTTTGATGGTGATGTTTATCCAATTATTTAATAAAGGTTTAATTTCGTTTTTTTCATAGCCCAATATATTTAGCAGGTTCTCATCTATATTTATTCGGGTTAAACTGGCATCTAATTCCCATACACCGGCTCCAGCAGATCGAACTGCAAAATTATATCTTTGTTTGTTTTTTTCAAGAATTTCCTGGGCTCTTTTTTTATCATCAATATTGCGCATTACTCCTTGAAAACCAATAGATTCACCAAGATGGTTCCGGATAGATGTGGCAATAACTTCAACCCATATATTTTTTTGTCTCCTGTGTATTAATTTGATTTCTATGCTTACTTGATTTTCTGAAGTGCTGAGCGTTCCAGTTTTTTTTAATTCAGATTGTTTTCTCAAGGTCTCTCTTAGAAGCTGATATGAAATAGGCGTCATAATTTCATGAAGTCTTTTAACATAGTACACTTCATCATCATAATCAGTAACTTTGTAAATGGATGGGCTGATGTACTTGATTTTTAGGTTTTTTGAAGCGGTCCAAACTACATCATGAATATTTTCGGTAAGCAACCTGTACTTTTTTTCACTTTCGATAAGGGCTAGTTCAGCTTTTTTACGCTTATTTATATCATTGATAATTAATTGATAGCGTCCATCCGAAAGTAGTTTTGTGCGGACTGAAACAAATATTTTTTTTTCATTTTTTAGCAATAATATTTGCTCAGAGGCAAATTCATCAGAAGGTTCTTTTGGATTTTTCCGTGAAAAACTTTCAGGTACATGATCCTTAATTAAAATTTGACTCAGCTTTTTTTTGCAAAGTTCTTCTCGGCTATACTGGGTAAGTTCTTGAATTTTTTTGTTACCATCAATTATAAAACCCTTATTGTTACCAATAATTATTGCAGTAGCGGCATCTTCAATAATACTTTCAAGCGATTTTAGCTTTTCATGCAGCAAAGCATTTTCAACCTTGTATTTTTCAAGCTCATCTGAAATAATTTGCTTTTCAAAATTGGTGTTCATGTTTAAAATGGGATAAATAATATCATTTAATCGACTAAGTTTTTTATAAAAAGATACATGCAAACTGATTATTAGGATATTAAAAGGAAAACTATTTATTTAAAGTGATAGGTTTCCTGCTTAAAATCTTTTATATTATTCATTTTAGGTGTTTCATTTACCGAAGTTACAAATATTTTATTTGGTTATCAATAATGTTAATAGTTTTTTGATACTTAATTGGCATCTTAAAACAAAAGTTTATTTGAAATCCTTATATTTGCCTCCCATTTTTAAAATGAATATTTAATTGAATTTGCGATAAATCTTGTTAGCTTACATAAAACCTGGTTTAC
>JARGGF010001106.1 GCA_029210905.1 Bacteroidales bacterium
GAAAATATATACAAAAACAGGAGACAAAGGTAAAACAGCATTACTTACTGGAAAAAGGGTACCTAAATACCATCCTAGAATTGAAGCTTATGGCACAATAGATGAGCTAAATTCATTTATTGGATTGTTAAGAGCCTATGATATTAATACCGGGGATAAAGAGGTTCTCGAAAGGATTCAGAATCTTTTATTTAATATAGGTTCAAATCTTGCCTCTGATGAAAAAAAAACTGAATTTGGAATACCTGATGTTTCCGATGAAAATATTGCAATGCTCGAAAGAGAAATGGACAGGATGGACGAGATCTTGCCAAAATTAAATGCGTTTATAATTCCCGGGGGCGATAAAGCAGTTGCTGTAAGCCATGTTTGCAGAAGTGTGTGCAGAAGGGCAGAACGGCTTTGTGTAGAACTTTCTGAAAATGAGTTTGTTGATGAGTTGATAATCATCTATCTTAACAGATTGTCTGATTACTTTTTTATGCTTGGAAGAAAAATCGCATTTGATAAAAATATAGAAATCCCTGAATGGGATAGTAAATTGTAAATCTTAATATTTAAACAGATAAGGAAATAATTTTATTAATTTATTAACACTTTGAAATCATTTTCAGCTATTAATTTTTTAGTATTGTTTTTTTTATATATTTGCGAAATTTTAGAAATCAACATAAAGTAATAGATATGTATTGGACGTTAGAATTAGCTTCTAAATTAGAAGATGCTCCCTGGCCAGCAACAAAGGAAGAACTTATTGACTTCGCTATTAGGTCTGGCGCACCTTTGGAGGTTATTGAAAATCTTCAGGAAATTGAAGATGAAGGTGAAACTTATGAGAGTATAGAAGATATATGGCCTGATTATCCCAGTAAGGATGATTTCTTCTTTAATGAAGATGAGTATTAAAAAATAAACGGCAACCTAATAGTTGCCGTTTTTTCTTTTCTGTTATTTTTTGCCTTTATTTAGTCTTGCAGGTCGATCAGTTTCCATATCTGACCGCTTGGTACTTTTATCTGACGATTTTGTCTTTTTATCTTTTCCTTTTGCATCTGAATTGGTTTCCTCCTGAACTATCCAAATAAAAATATCTTCCTTGCTTTTAGGTCTTAAGTTTTCGTTCCATTGAAAATTATCGAATTTTAGTTCTTCTTCTTTTAAATAATATGGCGGGTAAAGTGTTCCATCAGGAGTTTGATAAAATTTTATTCTATCTAACTCATTATTAGCCATATAAATTGTCATGTCTACACAGGTAATTTTATTCACTCCCATGAGTTTTTCTTTTTCTTTTGCAATATAAATTGTGGCGCCATCTTTTTTTACTTCAATCCGGGTCAACTTTCCACTATCAACATAGGCTATCATATTTTCACCCCTTACCTGATCAAAACGAATTGTATCCGATTTTGCAACGATTAATGAATTTTCGTACATTCTCACCTCAGTAACTTCCTGGTTTTCGGTAAAAATTTTAATAAATTTAGCTGTAATCTGGTTTTTGCCCGACCACATTACAGGCAATCTATGCAATTCAATAGTTGAATCGAGCAAGTTATAAACCAAAGAATCGCACTTGGCCTGAAAATCTGATTTAAAAATCTTAACCTTGTGAAATGCTTTGATGATACTAAAATAACTTGAATCAGTTTTGGTTATCAGGCTGTCTTTAATCGACATTATGGTATCTGCATGCAAATACAGCGAATCCTTATCCTGTATTTGAATAAACTGAGCTTGATTTGTCATAATCGTCCGCTCGGTCTTTTCGTGATACTCGCCAAAGTTTCCTAGCAATAAGGCACTTTGAGTAGAATCTACAGCCTCTACATTGTTAAATGTCCTTCCAATGCCTCTTTTTCTATCGTAATATAAACTATCTCCTTTTAAGGTTTGTGAGCCATGCACCATTAGTGCATTTTTGTTAAACTGGGCAACATCCCTGTTATG
>JARGGF010001107.1 GCA_029210905.1 Bacteroidales bacterium
GTGAAATTAATTCTAAGGCAAATCAAACTGTTGTTGTAAAAGGAAACTTAACGCAAGGTGCGCTGATGGATGATCTTTCATGGGCCTGGAAAAGTTCTGTGGCCTGTTTTCCAGGAACACAAAAAAACAAATTTACAGGAAATCATGTATTATATTTCACCCAACTGCCAGGAAAAGCAATTATGAATATTGTTTTGACTCCGGATGATAAAAATTCCAATTTTAGTTTGTACGCATATTCTATCGGGACTAATAATTTTTCAACAGTACCTGATTTACATTCATGTGTAAGTTGCGAGGCTGATCATAAATGGGATTATCCCAAAAAAGGTAAAACACAGGATCATAAACGAATGGTTTCTTTAAATGCTATAAATAATCCGTATCAGGTTGTAATTGGAGTGGTTGGTGCAGACGGACTTCGCGCAGGAGGGTATTCATTGTCAGTTCAGCTTGAAGGAGGTGAAGAGGTAAAACTTTCTGATCAAGAGCCGGTTAATCCAATATCGGTAGCTTGTGAAAAGAACAAAACTACCGAAGTTAGGGGTAATCTTGAAAATGGGGTGCTTATCCACGATTTATCATGGGCCTGGAAAAGTTCTGTTGCTTGTTTTCCTGAGACCCAGAAAAAGAAATTTACCGGCAAACATGTTGTTTATGTTACAGAAGTACCAAAATACTCCACCATGGAAATAACCGTGGAGCCAGATGATAAAAATTCAAATTTTAGTTTGTATGCCTATGAAATTGGTTTAACTAACAATAGCATAGTGCCTAATCTTAATTCGTGTATACGTTGCGAAGCTGAACACAAGTGGGATTATCCAAAAAAGAACCGGACACAGGATCATACCAGAACAGTATCTGATATAGTTGCAATGAACCAACCTTACAAAGTTGTTATTGATGTTACCGGGGCTGATGGATTAAGCGCTGGAGGGTATACAATAAGAATAAGAGTAGTATCTAAAAACTAATAATTTCAGAATCCATGAAAATTAATACATTAATGTTATTTGGGATTATATGTATACTCAATTTTGCATTTTTAAACTATTCTCAATCTGAGGACGATGGCCAAATTGACAGTGTATCTATAAAACTGTTTTGGTCATTTCAGGAAAATCAACCAAAAAGTGTTGAATTTCATCTGGTTAAACGTGAAGATCTTACCCATTTAATTGGATTGTTTAAAGAAAAAATGAGTGCCGAAGAAGTTGATATGGCTTTTTCTGAAATAGATAGTATTCCTGAAAAGGAAAGTAAAAAGTGGTATGAGAAATTTTATTTGGCCAGGGAAGTTGCTTAAGGGTTTTCTATTGACTGGAAAGTAGCCAGTTATCTTTCATCCGAATTCGAATACAAGCTTGAGGAATTGGTAAAGATTACTACAGCTAAAGTAAAAGCCAGATTTGAATGTGACAACGGAATGTATTATATTGAATATGACGTAGTTAAAATGCCAAGAGCCTGGGTATTCGGCAATACTTTAAATATCCGCGAAGAGGAAAGAGATGAATAATAAGTATTGATAATCCTTATGGCATTCTACTACTCCAGGCTGGCTTTGGAGTAATCATTAGAACTATTTCCGTTTTGTTTTACACCTTAGTTTAAGTAACTTTGTATAAAACTGTTTAGTAATGGAGCCCCTTGATTTGGATTTAAATAAGCGCTACACTTTTGCCAATTACCTTACCTGGTTGGATGATAAAAGACGCGAACTGATTAATGGTTTTGTGAAAATGATGACGCCAGCCCCCTCAACCAGGCATCAATTAATTGCTGGTGAATTATATGGTCAATTTTGGCAACAATTAAAGAAGAAAAATTGTAAGGTTTTTCCAGCACCTTTCGATGTTCGTCTTCCTTCAAAAAATAGCAACCTTTCAGATGAAGATATTTTTACAGTAGTGCAACCTGATATTTCGGTAATATGCGATAAATCA
>JARGGF010001108.1 GCA_029210905.1 Bacteroidales bacterium
ATCACATACATATCGTTGTTGATGCAATATTGAACCACTTCTTTTACACGATTTAACCAGGTTAAATTAATTTCAGCTGTAGTTGCATCCGAATATTGATCCCAGGAGCAAGGTAAACGAATAGCATTAAAACCACTGTTTTTGATTAATTGTATAAATTCATTGGTAATTTTTGGATTGCCCCAATTGGTTTCTCCACCAATTGCCTCCAGGGTATTGCCTATATTGATACCTGCAATAATATTATTGGCAATTTCTACCGCTGTGCTGGTCATTCCACTTGCGTCAGGTGGAAGCGGCGAAGTATTGTAATCAGGATACAAATTGCCCATTTGTGTTACTGAAATCTGAGTTGGTGCTGTCAATTCACCACTTAGTGTTATGGTGGCTTTTCGCGAACCAACTCCATCAAAAAGTGGAGCAGTGACATTAACAGTGGTAGTGCCGGCTCCTCCGTTGATCTTACTTATTTGCAACCATTCTACATTAGAAGTTAAATTCCAGGAAGAAGCGTCTGTAGTAACATTTAAAGAAATTGTGCTCCCTTCTTTTTCATAGTTCAGTTCATTTCTATCAGTTTGGATATTATATAAATATTCTGATGATGGCTGAGAAACAACTATTAGAGCAGGCACAGCATTTCCGGCAGTTACTATAAGTGTATCATTACGGTTTATTAATGTTCTACCACTTACACTCAAGGTTAATGTTGAAGAGCCACTTGTTCCACTGACAGCAGATAATTCAATCCAATCTGAAGCAGGATTAAAGATATTCCAACTATTTGCATTGGTTTCAATGGTAATTATGCTTGTTCCTCCACTTTTTTGAATTTCTACTTTAGTGGTACTTACTTTAAGCATGTTCATTTCATCTTTTTTGCAACCGAAATGGGTGACAACCACCATCATTAAAGTAATAACTATCAGTATTTTGCGAGCAACTATCATTTTTTAGCTATTTTGTAATTTAAAAATTCTATTTTCTCTTTGTAAGTACATTAAAATCAGTCTATTGAAATAGTACTTTTCAACCTAATATCTTCTGAAGAAGTCCCAACTTTTATCACTATTGCGTTTTTTTCATCTACAAATTTTTTAAGCTCATTATCCCAGTATTGTAAATTCTTATACTTTAATGGAATGGCAACTTTTATTGTTTCACCTTTTTTAATAAATTTCCTGGCAAAACCTTTTAATTCTTTTATTGGCCTGGTTACCTGAGAATTAAGATGAGAAACGTAAATCTGAACTACTTCATCGCCATCATAATTTCCAGTATTTTTTACTTCAAAACTAATTAACGCCTCGTCTTTTAATGGATTTATCTTTAGGTTTGAATATTCAAATTTGGTGTAACTCAATCCAAAACCGAAGGGATAAAGTGGTTTATTTTTTGAGTACAAATAAGTATTCCCGTTTCTGATATTATAATCGAGAATCGGAAGCAATAATGAATCAGAAAGAGGCCAGCTCTGTACCAGTCTGCCTGCGGGATTATAATCTCCAAAAATGACATCTGCAAGGGCATTACCCTGTTCCTGGCTATTATGTGAAATTTGCAAAATAGCTGGCAGGTTATGCTGCGACCAGTTAATTGCATAGGGAAAACTACTAACCAGCACCATTACAATGTTTTGATTTACTTCGTACAATTCTCTAATCCATTGTTCATCTTCCAGGTTAAGTGTTTCACGGTCCACAGACTCTTTTCCGTAGCTTGGTCGTGCAACTTTTGCCCAGCCAGCATCTCCTGTTGGGTGATTTCCACCAAACACAATTACAACATCAGCTGTGGATGCTGCGTTTATAGCTTTATCGTTTTCATTATCAGCAAAATAGCTAAGTTTTACATCCTTATTAATTTTGCTATTTATTCCATCAAGGGGAGTTACCAAATAAGGTGCAGATCCACTATACCAATCCATTAATACCTCGTTGGC
>JARGGF010001109.1 GCA_029210905.1 Bacteroidales bacterium
AAGGGATTTCCATCTGATTCCCTATACTTTGAATAGCTAATGTAATAATTATATAATTCTTCAGAAATGTTTTCCAGAGTAAAATAATAGGTTGTTTTATAATTGCTGCCACCCTCAGAAAATCCAAAATACAGGTAATCAATATAAAAACTGAGCGTGTATTCCTCTCCATTAAACAATTCATCGTTAAACAGTAAACCTGGTTTACTTAAATAAATGGCTGCCGTTGAGGGATCATATGTATTTAATGACAAGTAATTTGTATATGTATTTCTGATTGTGTCATTTGTTTGATAATCAATATATTCATAGGTATCTGTGTAATAAACCTGAACCCAATAAAAATTTGTTTCGCTTATATTATCCTTAAATTGAAGTTTAAAATCGACCCCATCAATATTGATATAACCATTATTATTTGATTCTTTCACTTCGTAGTCAATTTTATTAATATGGGTCTTTGATGGTATTTTACTTTTAGCCACCGACGTACCAAATTTGCCTGAATTAACAGATATTTTATATTGCTTTCCCTCTTTTAAGAAATAGCTAAACTCGAAAATACCGTAACTTCCCTGGCTTATTTTTTCAATTTCTGTCTCATTTTCAAAAAGTGAAATTTCAGCATCTGATACAGGAATTATTTCATAGTATGAGGATAATATATATTTACTTTCACTTAAGTGCACTTTTAATGTGCTATCAGCATATGCAATGCTGTTAACAACTATTTTACGCCCTTTGTCTTCTATGTTTAATGTAATGGTCTTTTCGCAAGAATGTAAGATTAATACACTGAATATTAATATGATATAGTATTTCATAATGTTGGGTTAAAAAGTAAATTCGTAGCTGATAAAAGGAATAACTGGAAAAAGAGAGACTTGTTTAAGCACTTTTGTTTCAGTGTAACCGGTATAATCATAGTCATAATATAAAAAGAATGGATTCTTATGGTTATATGCATTGTAGGCTCCAAAACTCCAGGTGCGTTTTCCCCATTTTTTTTGTTTATGGAAGTTTAAACTAAAATCAAAACGATGATAAGATGGCATCCGGTAGCTATTTCGGGTGTCAAAATATTCAATATCATTACTATAATCTGTAAAAACCGATTGATATTTTTCATGGGCAAGGGTGGTAGCATATCCTGAACCATATACCCAGGTGAACCCTGCATCAAATCTATCGCTGAATTTATGCGATACAACAACACTTATATCATGCCTTCTATCATATTTTGCCGGAAAAACTTCCCCAAAACTAATGTTATCAAATTGCCTGTTTGTCCAGGACAGTGTATAACCAATCCAGCCCGTAGTTTTGCCGGTTTTCTTTTGCAGTAAAATTTCAAAGCCATAGGCATGTCCTTTTCCCAGTTCCACTTTTTTTTGCCAGTCTTCATTTGCCAGTAAATAGCTGGCACCTTCTTTATATTCGATTAAATTGTCCATTTCTTTATAATAACCCTCAAGACTCAAATCTAAACCGTTACTAAATGAATAAATGGAGCCAATGGCATATTGTGTCGATTTTTGAGGTTTAATAGTATCAGTAACCGGAAGCCAAAGATCTGTGGGCAGGCCTACATTTGCATTTGTAAGTAAATGAATGTATTGGTTCATTTGTGAATAGGCCGCTTTAACTGACCAGTTTTTATTTATTAAATATCTTGCAGCAAACCTGGGCTCAATATTGTAATAAAACTTTTCTTTAACGTAAAACCCCGATGCATGAATGCCTAAATTTATTTTCAACTTATTAAAATCAATTTCATCTTCCAGATAGCTATAAATCTCGTTGCCATATATCTTATTATTTCCAATGAGTGTATCAATATTTTCATCAGTACTTGAATTCAGATTGAATACATTAACCCCAGGGTTAAAAGTGTGATAAGTATTGTTAACACCAAATCGTATGTAATGGTTGGGACTG
>JARGGF010000110.1 GCA_029210905.1 Bacteroidales bacterium
TACCTAAAACAGAGTCTTGATGCAAAAAACAGAATTGTATACAATACCATCAATTTTATTGATACTCAATTGGCTGGAGTAATTGATTCTCTGGACGAAGTAGAAGATAAACTGCAAGTATTTAAACAAAATAATAAAATACTGGATATTGGCAAGGAAGGAGAAATGCTTTTCGAAGAACTGGATAAATTACATCAGGATAAAAAACTTATCGAGATTAAACAAAGTTTTTATGAATATATAGCTAAGGATATTGAAAAAAACGGCGAATTAAACACAGGAATTTCACCATCTTTTTTAAACATCCAGGATCCTGTGTTGGAGGCTTTGTTGCTACAGTATCAGAAATTACAGTCTGAAAAGGAAATATTAAGTTATGATATTAAAAAAGAGGTCCCCAGCTTTGATATCATAAAATTAAAACTAAGATCATTACAAAAAGAATTGAACGATCATATTGGCAATAGTTTGAGAACAATTGATTACAATATGAGCGACATCAATAAAAAAATTGCACAAATAGACGCAAAATTAAGGCAAATACCAACCGTTGAAAGGGAAATACAGAACATTCAAAGGCAGTATAAATTAAACGATAATATCTATACTTTTTTACTGGAACGAAGAACCGAGGCAGGAATAACCATGGCGTCAAACAGTCCCGGTGCAAAAATACTGGATGTTGCACGTTATGAAAATGTGATTAAAAATTCACCAAAAGCTGGCGGTAACCGGACAAAAATAATCTTTATCAGTTTAATAATTCCCATATTAATTATTGCAATACAAGAATTTTTTAACAATAAAATCATTGATAAAGCAGATGTTCTCAAAGCCACTGATATTCCAATTTTAGGTTCTATCAGTAAAAATACTGAAAAAGTAGATCTTCCGGTTCATGTATATCCCAAATGCCCTGTTTCAGAATCGTTCAGATTACTTAAAACTAATCTAAGTTACTTATTGGTTGATGTAATAAATCCGGTTGTTTCAATTAGTTCTACTGTAGGCGGCGAAGGAAAAACATTCTGTACTACAAATCTTGCTTCTTTGGTAGCCCTTTCGGGTAAAAAAACATTATTGATTGGACTTGATTTAAGAAAACCAACCGCCCATCTTCCGTTTGAAAATCCGAATATTAACGGATTAAGTACTTTTTTAATAGGGCACCGGACTTTGGAAGAGGTTATCTTTGAAACCCAGGTTAAAAACCTGTATTTAATTCCTTCAGGTCCTGTACCACCTAACCCTGCCGAATTGATTGAATCGGATAAAATGATTAAAGTAATAGGAGAATTAAAAGCCAAATTTGATTATATCTTTATAGACACCCCACCTGTTGCACATGTTGCTGATGCCCTGCTAATTGCACGATTTTCTGATGCAAATATTTTTGTTATGAGACAAAACTATTCAAGCAAAAATGTTTTAGAAGTAGTGCAGGAACTTAATACAAATAAGAAAATGAACAACATGGGTATTGTAATTAATGATGTTAACCCATCAGTTATTTTCGGCCTGAAATATGGCTATGGATTTAGTTATGGTTACAACTTCGGCTATGGATATGATGAAGGACAAGGATATTATGATACCCCAAATGTAAAACTTAATATATTCCAAAAAGCAGGCCATTGGTTTTATGCAAAACTGAAAAAGCTGTTTAGTTAATTTTATTTAAGGACTGATTCTGTAATAAAAAAATATCAATTAACTAAAAACTGATTCATTTTCCGATTACTTTAAATTGCCACTATTCAATAGATTTTTATACTTATATGAAACATCCATGGTAGTGACAAGCACAACTTCTCATGAGCCTGAGAAAAAACGCGAATAAATATAATAGCAATATTAATTTGCTTTTTTACATGATTAATTATCAGGGTGTTCCATCGTCCATTAAAAAAATAAAATATATTCTGATAAAAAAAACAGTACAAAAATGTTAACCTCGATTTAGAAAAACTTAGAATTTCAATTCTGTGAATCCTAAAATATTCTTAATCGTTAGAGTAATTCCTAAATATCCATAAATTGTTTGGCTTAAGGAAGTAAAAAATACTTTCCATTTTCCATTTTGAATTCCAGATTTTTTAATTTTTCCAATGACAAATCCTACAGATGTATTACCTTTGGTTAATTATTAGAACCTTAAAAATAAAAAGGATGAGTGAAAAACTTTACGATCAGCTAAATCTGCCCCCAGAGGTAAGAAAATTCCTGAAAAATACACGAGTCATTATTCTGGTCATTATTATCATTATTGCGCTTGTTAGTTCAATATTTCAGATAGAGACCGAAGAAGTTGGCGTTATTACCCGGTTTGGAAAATATAACCAGACGGTTGAACCAGGACTAAACCTAAAGGTACCTTTTATGGAAAAAATATACAAAGTACCAGTTGAGCGCCAGCAAAAATTAGAATTCGGTTTTAGGACTTTAAGCGCAGGCGTTAATAGTGAATATGAAAAAACAGACGAAACAGATGATGAATCTTTAATGTTGACAGGGGATCTTAACCTTGCCGAGGTAGAATGGGTTATTCAGTTCAGGGTAGACAATGCCTATAATTACTTGTTTAAAGTGAGAAATGTTGAAATCACTTTACGTGATATTTCTGAAGCCGCGATGCGTCAAATAGTAGGTGACAGGACTGTAAATGAAGTACTTACAGTTGGACGTACCGAGATTACAAGCAAACTTGAAGAATTGATTCAACAAATCTGCAGAGATTATTCAATGGGGATAAAAATAGAGCAAATTGTATTGCAGGATGTTAATCCTCCAGATCCTGTTAAGGGAGCCTTTAATGCAGTAAACGAGGCACAACAGGAAAAAGAGACTTTAATAAATAAAGCCAAGTCTGAATATAATAAAGTGATACCAAAGGCAAAAGGACAGGCAGAAGAAACCATCCAGCAAGCTGAAGGTTATGCTGTAGAACGTGTCAACAATGCGAAAGGAGAAGTGGCAAGATTTGTTGCACTGTACAAAGAATATGTAAAAGCTCCTGAGGTAACAAAACGAAGGATTTACCTGGAAACGATGGCAAATGTGATTCCAAAAATCGGGAACGTAGTAATTGCTGACCAAAAAGGCAATAGTATATTGCCACTGCTAAACATGAATTTAAACGATAAAATTTTAAAAAGTGAAAACTAAATATATCATATCTTCAATAATAATTATACTTATATTGGTAGTTGTATCACAGGGTTCATATATAGTAAATGAAAGTGAACAGGTTGTAATTACTCAATTTGGAAAGCCCGTAGGAGAAGCCATAACGGCTCCTGGATTCTATTTTAAGGTCCCTTTTATTCAAACGACCAATTATTTTGAAAAAAGATTTATGGAATGGGATGGCGATCCCAATCAGATTCCCACAAAAGATAAAAAGTTTATTTTTGTTGATGCCTATGCAAGATGGCAAATAACCGATCCTTTACAATTTTACAAAAGGATGACTAATGAAAGGGGAGCACAAAGCCGTATTGATGACATTTTAGATGGTGAAACGCGGAATTTTGTTGCCAAAAACAATCTTGAAGAAGTAGTTAGATCAAGTAACAGAAACCCTATTGTAAGTGACACCACACTGGGTCTTGAAGCAGATTCGTTACCAAAGATTCTGGTTGGCAGACAAAAAATTCAGGACGCCATTTTGTTAGCTGCAAATTCTGAAGCATCAGATTTAGGTATAGCAATCCTCGACTTCCGCTTCAAACGCATTAATTATGTAAAAGAAGTTCAGGAACAGGTTTTTGAGCGCATGAAAAGTGAGCGTTTTAGAATTGCCGACAAGTTTCGTTCCGAAGGACAAGGTGAAGCATCACGGATAAATGGAGAGAAAGATAAAGAGCTGAAAACCATTCAATCTGAGGCATTTAAAAAGGCCGAAGAGATCAAGGGTGATGCTGATGCTACCGCTGCTGCCATTTATGCTGCCGCCTATAATCAGTCCTTTCAGTCTCAGGCTTTATATGCATTTTTAAAATCCATGGAAACTTTTGAAAAAACCTTTGATGGCAAAACTTCAGTAATATTATCTACTGATAGTGAGCTATATAAGTACCTTAAAAGTATGAATTAAAAGAGATTATAAATATTAAAAACACCCTTGACCTTTTTATGATCAAGGGTGTTTTTTTTACAGAAAGAATTTCCAGGAAATTGAACTCTCAAACAAATGGAGTGTCTGACATAATTATTGATATTGCAATCAGCTTACTATCAGACAATAAGAAGAATATTGATGTGGCTCAATACTTAATTAAATGGGCTGGATATAGTTTTTTAAAAGGAAATATTTTTTTTTGCAGGGCAAATCATGCCTGAACTAACTTTCTGCAAACAAAAGGATTTTGAGCGCCTCCTCTACCCTATTGGTTTCAATATATTTTTTGGCCAATTGATGTTTTTCGGTAATAAATTTTTCACTACCTGGTTCAAGTGAAATTAGCGCTTTGTAAAACGGTGTGGATCTCACAAAATTATCTATTTCAGCAGATTCTGGAAGTTTTTCAACGCCTCCCAGCAAGCCTAAATCATTCCCAGTCAAAATTTTACTAAATTTTATCGATTCAGGTAACAAATCAATACCTACACCCGGATAAGCGCCTGGTTTTCCGAGTTTGAAAACGGCACTGCCACTTGCCCGCACATAATAATCACGCCCCATCCTGCCTACTAAATCAATTTTATCCGGATCAACGTGGCCCTTTTCATTTAAAATTTCTTCCTGATAATGAAATTTAAGCACTTCACAAATCACCAGATTTCCAGCAGAACCCTCAGTTCCCGTTTCAATTACATTAAGTACCTTACACTCCATTTGAACCGGCGACTCTTTAACCCTGTATGGCCTAATCAAGTCAGATTTAACCTGAGTAAAGCCTGCCTTTTCAAATTCATTGACCCCTTTCTCATATTCAGTGCTGGCAAGATTAACCTGCTGAACCATAGCATAATTTACAATATTAATTACAACTTCAGGTATCGATTTAACATTATAAAAAGTGTGTTTGTTGGTATTGTCTCGTCCCCTGCGGGCAGGAGAAAAAACAATAATGGGTGGATTCGCCCCAAAAGCATTAAAAAAACTAAATGGCGATAAATTCGGATGGCCATTCTCATCAATAGTGCTTGCAAAAGCGATAGGTCTTGGCCCAATAGCATCCAGCATTAGTCCAAATAATTCGGGTACGGGTTTATCTTTAGGTTCGAATGAAAGCATGGTTTTGTCTTTTTTAGAATTTTACAATAAGAGAATGTTTAATTATGATATATTCCTTTTTATTATCAATTATTTACAATATTTTGGATTATTTATAAAATATCGACAAAGAATGTTTCGGTGCGCTGCACCTTAATACAACATTCAATTTTTTTCTACAAATATAAAGGTGCTCTGCACCTCCCCTCTTCAGCAGCAGCGCTGCGCAACATTTATAGCAGAGATTATAAAACGCGCTATAAGGTGCAGCGCACCGCAACGTTCAACCTATTTATTCTTTCCTGGAAAAAACAACCTACTTCGCCGGCAATATTTTAGTTACAGCTTCTCCAAATCCAATTCGTAAGTCATTCTTTTCGGCATATCCTTTAATGATTACTGTATCATTATCAGCAATAAACTTGCGTTCGGTACCATCAGGAGCAATAATTGTTTTTGTGCCCTGCCAGCTTAACTCAAGCATGGAACCATAAGAATCCGGTGTTGGTCCACTAATGGTTCCGGAAGCATACATATCACCAACATTAACGTTACAGCCATTCACGGTTTGATGTGCCAGTTGTTGATTCATATTCCAATACATGTACTTAAAATTGGAATGGCATAATTTAAATGGCTCTTTTGATTCGGGTTGTAAAAATACTTCCAGATTAATGTCGTAATTCCTGGCTCCTTCAGATTTTAAGTAAGGCAATACTTCAGGTTCCTGCTTCGGACCATTTGTTCTAAATGGCTCAAGTGCATCCATAGTAACCACCCAGGGTGAAATTACAGAACCAAAGTTTTTCCCCAAAAACGGACCAAGCGGTACGTATTCCCATTTCTGTATATCTCTGGCTGACAAGTCATTAAACAGAACCATGCCAAAAATATAATCCTCTGTTTTTTCAATCGGAATGGGTTCTCCCAATGGATTTCCTTTGCTGGTAATAAATGCCATTTCCAATTCAAAATCAAGTAACCTTGATGCTGAAAAAACGGGTTTTTCTGCATCATTTGGTTTTATTTGTCCCTTAGGGCGATGTATATTTGTTCCGGAAACCACAATAGATGAACTTCTTCCATGGTAGCCTACCGGCAAATGTTTCCAGTTTGGAAACAGCGCATTTTCAGGATCGCGAAACATCATTCCCACGTTGGTTGCGTGCTCAATGCTTGAATAAAAATCAGTATAGTCACCAATTTTGACAGGAAGCAACATTTCAACTTTATCTATTGGAATCAAAATTTTATCGCGATGGATGGGATTTTCCCTCAAACGGGAATTGGAACTCTCAAATAGGTCGAACATGCTTTGTCTGATGGCTCTGGTAATTTCTTTTTCACTGGCAATAAAATCATTTAGATAAGGAGAGTCAAATATATCTCTTGTAATACCCTTTATATCAGACAAATACCCTAATTCGAAAAGAGCCAGCATATCAATGGTATTATCGCCAATGCGTGAAGCTACCCTGGCTTTAGCTGCTGTTTTTATTATTCCGTAAGGTAAATTTTGAATTGGAAAATCATGCCCGGCAGGAACAGTAATCCATGATGTGTATGATGCGTTGTTTGTTTTATTCATTTTTGGAGAATTAGATTTTAGACATTAGATATTAGATAGAAACTTGAACTTATACACAAATAACAAATACACCAATAACCAATAAACCAATAACCAATAAACCAATAAGCTTAGAAAAGTTGTTGCCAAGTTAACACTTCAGACTTCGATCTTTCATCTGCAGGCTTATGGCTAAAGGGTGCCACGTCTTTTTTGTTCATCTTCGATGGCTTCAAAAAGTGCTTTAAAGTTTCCTTTACCAAAGGATTTAGCACCTTTTCGCTGAATTATCTCGTAAAACAAGGTTGGTCTATCCTGCACAGGTTTTGTGAATATCTGCAATAAATAACCTTCATCATCTCTATCAACCAGGATGCCTAACTCTTTAAGTATCAATAATTCTTCATCAATCACTCCTACCCTGTCAATAACAGTATCGTAATAAGTACCTGGGACCCTTAAAAATTCAACACCCCGCTTGTGCAATTCAGAAACTGTATGAATAATATTGTCCGTGGCCATGGCAACATGCTGAACACCAGCACCATTATAAAAATCCAGGTACTCTTCAACCTGCGATTTTTTCTTGCCTTCAGCAGGTTCATTTATTGGAAATTTAATCCTACCATTGCCATTTGACATTACTTTACTCATCAGAGCCGTGTATTCTGTAGAAATATCTTTATCATCGAAAGAAACGATTTGCTTAAATCCCATTAAGTCCTGATAAAATTTAGCCCAAACATTCATTTCGTTCCAACCTACATTGCCCACCATGTGATCAACATATTTTAAACCAACACGAGGTTGCGTATAGCCGGGATTCCACTTTACAAAACCAGGTCTGAAGGGTCCCTTATAATTTTTCCGCTCTACAAATAAATGCACAGTTTCCCCGTACGTGTATATTCCGGCTGTTACAATTTCACCATACTCATCCCTTTCGGTTTTTGGCTCCGAATATACTTTTGCTCCTCTTAACATAGTTTCATCAAAAGATTTATGGGCATCGTCTACCCAAAGGGCTACTATTTTGACCCCGTCGCCATGCAGCTTATTGTGCTCAGCCACAGGTGAATCCTGCACCAGAGAAGAGGTAAGTACAAACCGGATCTTATCTTGTTGCACAACATATGAAACCCGATCTTGTAGCCCGGTTTCTAGTCCTGCATGAGCTACAGGTTGGAAACCAAATGCTGTGATGTAATAGTAGGCTGCCTGTAAAGCATTTCCAACATAAAATTCGACAAAATCTGTTCCATCAATAGGTAAAAAGTCATTGTTTTCGCTCATTGAAATATTGTTTTAAGTTTAGTTTCAGTCTATCCAGGATTTATAATAATTTTTATCTTCAATTTCAAGGGCTTGTTTTGTGATTTTTAATGGATTAAAGGTATCGAGCATAAAAGCCAGCTCATTGGTTTCCTTTTGTCCGATACTTTTTTCAACGGCTCCCGGGTGCGGCCCATGAGGAATGCCTGTTGGGTGTAGCGTAATTTGCCCTTTGTCAACATGTTTCCGGCTCATAAATTCACCATCCATATAGTACAACACTTCATCAGAATCAACATTACTATGATTGTAGGGTGCCGGGATAGAATCCGGATGATAATCGTACATTCTTGGCACAAAAGCACAAGTTACGAAATTTTTGCCTTCAAAGGTTTGGTGAATTGGTGGTGGCATATGCAAACGGCCTGTAATTGGCTCAAAATCATGTATCGAAAAGGCATAGGGATAATGGTATCCATCCCATCCTACCAAATCAAAAGGATGCGTAGCATAATGATAAGGAAAAATCACATCATCGCGCTTGATCATGACTATAAAGTCACCTTTTTCATCATATGTTTCCAATTCCTGTGGTGGCCTGATATCCCTTTCATAAAACGGAGCATGCTCCATTAGCTGTCCGTATTGATTCATATACCTGCCGGGGAATTTTATAGGCCCAAAAGACTCAACTACTACTAATCTGTTATCATTACTTTCAAATTCAAAACGATAGATTAGGCCACGTGGGATAATCAGATGATCACCATAAACAAAGGGAATTTTACCATACATGGTGTGCAAGGTTCCATTTCCTTTATGTACCAAAATCATTTCAGTTGCCTGAGAATTTTTAAAAAAATATTCATTCATCGACTTTGACGGAGCAGCCAGGCTCAGGTAAACATCATTATTTACCAATATTGGTACCCTGCTTTTAATATAATCTGCTTCAGGTCTAACATTAAATCCGGCAAAACTTCTGTGCTGCATATTTTTTTCAATGGCTATCTCAGGAGCCACAGAAAACTCAGGGTCAATTTTAGTAACCATTGTAGGTGGATAATTATGATACACAAGTGAATAGGTATCTGAAAATCCTTCAGTCGACACCAATTGTTCTGCATACAAACCTCCATCAGGTTTTCTGAATTGCGTATGTCGTTTTCTTGGTAATTTTCCTAATTTATGGTAAAAAGGCATATTTTTTAATTTTCACTCCACCAGGTCCTTTAACAGCAGCGGATCAAATTCGATCTGCCGGGAAGCGGATTATCCAGCGGTGTAGATGACTTCAGCTGTGCAGACTGCTGAAATGCTGTCCGCAATTCCC
>JARGGF010001110.1 GCA_029210905.1 Bacteroidales bacterium
CCTAACATTACAATTTTTTCAGCATTTGGAAAAAATATATTTGCATGCAAAAAATCGGGACCACTGAAAGGATAAAAAAGCGATTTTACGCTATCACCCAGCACTTTCATATCAGACCTGGCAAATTGAGTGATGGGATTAATTCGGGTTGTTGTTGCGCTGTCCCAGAAGCGCGTAAAAGAATCCTTATGTTTTAACCAAACTTTATTGGTATCAATATATTTAATGGAGCTGTTTTCATGCTGCTCAAGGCCAGCATAAAATCTACCAAACTCGTTGTATTTTAATACTTTATACTGCTTTTTAACAATAGAATCTACCCTGGTTTCAGCACCTTCTTTAGTTGACGTTTGTGCGCAGGAGTTGAATACAAATAATACTAAAATTGGAAATAAAAATAACTGCTTCATGGAAATTTTTTAATTGATTAAGGGTTCAAAAGTAAAAATATTTTTGAGAAATTACAGGTAAGTCAGAAAGATCCTCATGACAATTGCTCTGTAGCGCAGCTTTCCAAAGCTGCGATTCGAGGCACAGCTTTGGAAAGCTATGCTACTAAGGAAAGGGCCAAAAAAATTTAAAAGCCATTGCGTAATAAAGATTCCATAAATTGATTGTGTTCATAGCAACCGCTCAATATTAATTTTAAAAGAAAGCTCCACTGCAAATGTTACTGATACTTTTTAAAAATCGCCCGCAAAGGATTAAACAATCTTTCAATTATTGAAATATTTTCTGTAATAATTTCCGCGGTTCCTTTCATTTGCTGAGAAAAAGGTAATTCTTTATTATAATTGGTGTGTAATTTATGAGGTAAATCAACCGTAACCAGAAAAAACTCTTCCTGGGGAACAAGTGCAATTGATTTAATTGTTCCCTGAACAGTTCCATACTCCATATAAGGAAAGCTATTAAATTTAATATTAACCAGCTGACCTGTTTTTACCTTTCCGGCACCTTCGATAGGCAATTGAAGCTTTCCAATGATTTCAGTCCTGGCTTCAGGGACAATAACAAAGGCTATTTCACCCAAAGTAATGTTCTGATTTGAGCTCCATATTTTTGAAAATGAAACTCTTCCTTCAATAGGGCTTTGAAAGAGGTTCATCATTTCCCAGGCATCAATATCACTTTTTAATACATCGTAAGTGGATTTTAGCTGCAGCTGCAATTGATTTTGCTGATCCTGTTTTTGCAACTGTAAATCCAATATAGATTGCTCTAACTGGGAAATCTGGATTTTATTATTCAATACCGAAGTCCTTGATGATTCCCAGGCATATTTTTTTTGAATAAATTCACGTTGTGCTTTTTCAAATTCCGAGGGTGGAATCACTTTCTGAGCAAAAAGGCCTGAATCACGTGAGAATTGTTTGGTGGCAATGCCTAATTCCTCTTTTTGCAAACGAGATTGACGATGCTGAACAGCCAATTGATACCTGGTTTGCTGCAATTGTTTTCTTAAAGCAGCAATCTTAAGTTGATGATAATTTAATTGAATAAAATTCTGGTATTCATAATATAATTTTAAGAAGGCAGCATAAGAAGTTTGGATGCTTCCCAATTCATATGCAGGGTTAAAATTTTGAAGTTTGTCCACATCAAAGTGAATAAAAAAGCTTTGTAATGAATCCAGTTTACTACTGAGTTCGGCAATATGCCCGTAATTGGCTGTATTTTCAATAATTGCCAGCAAAGTGCCTTTTTTAATCTGCTGTTTATCAACTACGAATAATTCATCGATTTTACCACTGGTTTTAGCAACTAATGAGGCAGGTGGGTTCTCAGTAGTTATTGATATTGAAGAACTAATAATATCGGGGTATTTAAAAAACCAACTGCCTGTGAATAAAAGGATTATTACAACGAATATAACGCCTAAACCGCTACGGATAATCCAATGGGGGATATAGCCGAGGATTTCCTGTACTTCTTC
>JARGGF010001111.1 GCA_029210905.1 Bacteroidales bacterium
AAAGATACTGGGAGCCTCGCACTTTGTTTTATACAAACAATTTCTGGCTAATTCATTATTTTTTATTTTAACTTCAATGGCGCTTGCTTATTTGATATATTTCCTGAGTTTAACTGCACTCGTATCAGTTACGAATATTGACAAAACTGTATTCAATACTTTTATTGTTTTTAAACTTTCAGCCATCCTTTTGGCGGCGCTTGTTATAATTGCATCATCTATTTCTTTTTTGAATCAGTTAGGAAAAGAAGGTATCAAATTGCTTCGGCCTTCTTTGTTCAATATGCTTGGTTCTGCAAATTACAAGTTTGGAATCTCCTCAACAGTAATACAATACACGCTATCAACCATACTAATCATTTCAATGATAATTGTGACCCGACAAATTAACTTTCTGCTTAATAGCGACATGGGTTTCAATAAAGAAAACATTTTAATCGTCGATTTAAACAACCTGTCGGGAACAGGAAACAGCATCACTCCATTTTTAAATGAAATTCAAAAGAATCCTAAAATCGTAAATGCTGCTTTATCAACTAATATTCCGGGAAATGTAATGGGAACAAGCCATTTCCAGATACAGCGTGATGGCGAGACAGTAACTAAGATTGTTAAATCGATGGGCATCGATAACAATTATCTTCCAACGCTGGATTTACAGCTAAAAGAAGGACGAAACTTCGCTGAAACATTTAACGACAGCAGCTTTAACTCGGTTATTTTTAACGAAGCATTTATTGACTTTTGTGGGTTCTCGGGAGATATGATTGGACAAAAATTGGCAGGAAATGCCAAAGTTATTGGCGTGTTAAAAAATGCCCGCTTTAATTCATTACATAATCCAACCGAACCGATGGTACTTTACAGGGGAAATGAAGGAATGAAATATTTAAACATAAAACTCAACAGCACAGACCTAAAAACAACAATTCAATCGATTGAACAAACATGGAAGAATCTCTATCCTGAAGTTCTTTTCGACACACAATTCCTCGATACCAGGATAGCAATGCTTTACAACAAAGACCAGCAAATAGATTCATTGATAAAACTATTTACCTTAATCAGCCTTCTAATTTCAATTATGGGGATGGTAAATCTTTCAACAATCCTGACAAAAAGCAGAACAAAAGAAATAGGAATAAGAAAAGCAAACGGAGCCAGTACTCTGGGAATTTTACTATTGCTAAATATAAAATTTGTTAAGTGGGTAACATTTGCATTTATTCTTTCCATTCCTGCCTCCTACTTTATTATGCAAAAATGGCTTCAAAGTTTTGCCAACAAAATCGATATGAGTTGGTGGATTTTTGGATTAGCAGGAATCGTTATTTTTAGCATTGCTTTGCTAACAGTTAACTGGAATAGCTGGAATGCCGCAAAGAAAAATCCTGTCGAAGCACTGAGATACGAATAACAAACAACACATAACATTTTAAATTTAAACGAATTATGAAAATAAAACTTTTTTACCTGATCTTATTTACAATTATGATCTCCTTTAGTGCAAATGCTCAATTAGAAGGAAAAAAATTTAAAACCCAAGTGGAAGGAATTGGTGAAATCAACCTCGCATTCAAAGGCAATGTGTATGAATTATCCACTTCTGCAAAGGTTGTGGTTGTAAAAGGCAATTATGAAATCAAGAAAAACACTATTGCATTTACCGACACTGAGGGTCCTATGGCCTGCCCCAAAGATGTAACAGGAAAGTATGAATTTATTTACAGTAATGGTGAATTAAAACTTAAAGCAATTCAAGATGCCTGTTTAGGAAGAAACACAATGGCTGCTACAGTTTGGATAGAGGTAAATGATTAAAAAGAGGAATTCACCTTTCAAATGCTATTGAAACCTACAATGGTAGATTAAGAATCTATATTAACCATAAAAAATAACTAATTTTAAAACCACGAATTATGAACTCAATTATC
>JARGGF010001112.1 GCA_029210905.1 Bacteroidales bacterium
GATGTAAAACGCGGGCCCTATAAAGCATTAGATCCTATGCGAAATGCTTTAACAGACCGTGGACTTAATGCTACAATTGAGTAAATAATCTATTATAAAATTTAATTCATGGGTATAGCCGGTATAATCACCTTACTTGTTTTGGGCATATTGCTTTTGTTTCTTGAATTTTTTGTTGTGCCTGGCATTACAGTTGCCGGAATTGGAGGATTAATACTTTTAGTGTTAGGAATATATTTTTCTTATGCCAATTACGGTTTACCCGTTGGTAATTACATGCTTTTAGGAACATTCGGAGCTATTGGTCTTGTTTTTTATCTGGCCTATAGGACCGGCGCCTGGGAAAAAATTACCTTGAGGTCAGAAGTGAAAAGTACCTCGCATGCTGATGTAAATATTAATATAAAAGTTGGAGATATTGGAAAAACTGTATCAAGACTGGCCCCAATGGGAACAATCATGGTCAATAATCAACTTTTTGAAGCAAGTTCAAAAGGACTGTTTGTTGATGAAAATACTGAAATAGAAGTAATTAAGATAATGAATAATAAAATAATTGTTAAACCAAAAAATTAAAAGAATATGGGTTCAATGGGAGTTGTTATCGTATGGATTATTGTAAGTATTATCGGCCTGATGGTACTTTTGTATGTAATTCCAATAGGTTTGTGGTTTCAGGCGCAAGTTACAGGTGTTAGAATTTCTTTATTACAGTTGATTGTTATGCGATGGCGGAAAGTACCACCTTCAGTTATAGTTAATGCAATGATTATATCTAAAAAAGCTGGTCTTGATTTAAAACGTGATGATCTTGAAGCCCACTATCTCGCAGGTGGCCATGTTCAGCCAGTTGTAAATGCACTTGTATCAGCATCAAAAGCTAATTTGGGATTGGAATACAACGTAGCTACCGCTATTGATTTAGCTGGTCGTGATATTTTAGAAGCTGTACATATGTCAGTAAACCCTAAAATTATTAATACTCCGCCCGTAGCTGCCGTTGCCAAAGATGGGATTCAGTTGATTGCAAAAGCCAGGGTTACTGTTCGCGCATCCATTGAAAATTTAGTTGGTGGTGCCGGTGAAGAAACTGTTTTGGCACGTGTTGGTGAAGGTATTGTATCTTCAATCGGTTCTTCTATATCGCACAAATCAGTTCTGGAAAACCCCGATTCTATCTCAAAAGTTGTATTGGCTAAAGGTTTAGATGCAGGTACTGCTTATGAAATTCTTTCAATTGATATTGCCGATGTAGACGTAGGAAAAAATATTGGTGCAGAATTACAGGAAAATCAGGCTAGTGCTGATTTAAAAGTGGCTGAAGCTAAAGCGGAAGAACGAAGGGCAATGGCTGTGGCTCATGAACAGGAAATGAAGGCACTGGCCCAGGAAATGAGGGCACGTGTTATTGAAGCCGAAGCTGAAATTCCTAAAGCCATCTCTCAGGCTTTCCGCGAAGGGAACCTTGGTATTATGGATTACTACAATATGAAAAACATAATGGCCGATACTGAAATGCGTGAATCTATATCAAAACCGCCTTCGACTAAAAGTTAAAACGAAAAGAAGAGGCTGTTAAACAAGTATTATTTGCCACTAAAACCATAAAGCCAGCTATTGCGACCTAAGGTTTTGTGGCAATCTATAGGTATTGCCTTCAGGGAGCTATTTTTACAATTATGAGTCTGCTCCGAGAAGTCAATATTTTTGTAACCAGAATTGTACCTGTTTGTAAATCAGTAATAAACGGGTTCACGCGTTGGTTATACAACATATTGTTTCCGGGTGTTTTAGATGTAACACGAAATTTTACAGGAACTTTTCGGAATGCACTCAATAACAGAATAAAAATAAAAATCCCGGGTTATTCCGGGATTTTCTCGTAGTTTCTATGAATAAGCTTTTTTATTTAGCTAGAAATTT
>JARGGF010001113.1 GCA_029210905.1 Bacteroidales bacterium
AGTATTAAAGGTTGTTTCCCAACATCAGAAATATTAACCAATGCTTACAGACAAGAAATAGTAAAAGCATTTAATTGTTTTGTAATGGATACTTATGGTGCAAGAGATGGAGGAATTACTGCCTATGAAATAAACAAAGGGTATTACAATGTAGGTCATAATTCATATGCTGAACTCACAAATTGCTACAAAAAAGATACAGGGACACTACTCGTAACTGATTTGCTGAATTACGCATTTCCATTTATACGTTACGAAATTGGTGATGAAGTAACAATGCCAACGAATCAAACAAATTTCAACTACAATGGGCAAGTATTTACTGAAATATTTGGTCGCGTTTCAGATGTTATTCGATTAGATAATGGCAGAGTATTAACTGGTCCTGGATTCACAATATTATTTAAAGATCTAAATGTTATAGGATATCGTTTAACAAAAATAAATGGACTAAAAATTAAACTTGATATCCAACCTAAAGAGAATTACTCATATGCTGAAGAAGAACTAATTCGTAGTACTTGTAAAAAACATGCGGGGGATGATTGCGATATAGAAATCAATTATGTTAAGAACTTCCAGACTAATCAAAACGGAAAACGAGATTATTTTATAAGCAATTAGAAAAAATCTATCCTCGCTTTCAACCTTAACCATATTCGTGTAAATCCGTGCAATCCGCGGATCTGATTTATAAATATATTGGTTATTTTAAGCCAATCATCTCTAAACTGTATTCTTTTACCCCTATGTCCATCACTGCCAGCGAATTCATCAAAGAAAAATCGCCATCTCAACCTTAACCTCAACCTCAATGTCAATGTCAACCTCAACCTCAAATAAACTCCTCTTCTACTTCGGCCACCCCGCCCAGTTCCTTATGTTCCGGCAAACCATTAAAGTACTCATCGAAAAAGGCTGGCCCGTTAAAATTGTTATCAAAACAAAAGATGTACTGGAAACTCTGGTAAAAGAAAGTGGTTTTAATTATGAAAACATACTTCCACAGGGACGCAGTCATAATCTTTTCTCGATCTTTTTTGCTGTTCTCAAAAGAGATTTTAAAATGTGGAAAATTGCCAGAAAATTCAAACCGGATATAATGATTGGGACAGATCCTTCTATCGCACATATCAGCTGGCTAACAGGAGCTTATGGGATTACTATCATTGAAGATGATGATAACGTGATAAAATCTCTGGTAAGAATGACTTATCCTTTTACCAAAACCATTCTATGTCCGGAAGTATGCAGGGTTGGGAAATATGGCGCAAAAAAGATTGGTTATGCAGGTTATATGAAATTGGGTTATTTGCATCCCAATGTTTTTAAAGTTGACCATGAAATTCTGAATAAATATCAATTCGATAAAAAATTTGTGTTAATCAGGCTTTCAAGCCTGGGCGCTTATCATGATTATGGTATTAAAGGACTAACCAAAGAATTATTAAATAAAATCATCACAAAATGCCTAGATGCTGGATTTGAAATCAAACTATCTGCGGAATTTGAAATCGAAAGCGATCTTAAAAAGTATCAATTACAGATTGACCCTAAGGACATGCATCATATTTTAGCCAGGGCGTCAATACTAATTTCCGACAGCCAGAGTATGAGTGTAGAGGCTGCTATTTTGGGAACCCCATCTATACGGTATAGCGGTTTTGCAGGCAGAATTTCGGTGCTCGAAGAATTGGAAACAAAATATCAGCTCACGGCAGGTATTCCGATTGGGCAAAATGATTATCTGTTTTCAAAATTAGATGAATACCTGAACACAGAAAATCTTGAAACTGAATTTCAGGCTAGAAGATATAAAATGTTATCGGAGAAAATAGATGTAAGTGCATTTCTTTTGTGGCTTTTAGAAAACTACCCACAAAGTATTCAATCTTTGAAAAAAGACCCTGAATA
>JARGGF010001114.1 GCA_029210905.1 Bacteroidales bacterium
GAACTGATTGGAAAAGAAATTAACCTCACCTTTTTAAACGATATCAACTGCATTTCGTGTGGTGTAAGTACCAATAAATCATTCGGACAAGGATATTGCTACAAATGTTTTATTTCAGTTCCCGAAACTTCTGAATGTGTTTTGCGGCCAGAGCTTTGCGAAGCCCATCTAGGAAAATCCAGAGACATGGAATGGTCAGAAAATCATTGTCTGACTGATCATTATGTCTATCTGGCAGTGTCAAGTGGATTAAAAGTAGGTGTTACCCGAGCAACCCAAATCCCTACCCGGTGGATAGACCAGGGTGCCTGGAAGGCCATAAAACTTGCAATGACTCCGAACCGATACCTTGCAGGCCAAATTGAAGTAGAACTTAAAAACTATTTTAATGATAAAACCAGTTGGCAAAAAATGCTCAATAATGAAGTGGATCACTCCATAAATTTAGAAGAAGAAAAACAAAAAGCATGGGAATATCTTGATCCGGAATTACAAGAATATGTAATTGATGATGATGAAGTTACAGAAATAGATTATCCTGTTTTGTCCTACCCCGAAAAGGTAAAAAGTCTGAGTTTTGATAAAATAGAAAATATAAAAGGAAAACTGATAGGGATTAAGGGACAATATTTAATTTTTGAAAATAATGGTGTAATTAATATTCGTAAGCATACAGGTTATAAAATTCAGTTGAGCTATTAAAAGCATTTGGCAAAATAGTTTTCATGGACTATATTTGATTAGTTATTTTAAACACCTGAGAAATTGAAACCACTATTAAGTGATGGGAATTTCTGATGCAGGGCATAGATAAGCGATAAAACTTAAATTTCATGTTGTGAAAAAAGTTGCTATAATTGCAAACAGGAAAAGAAAAAAAGCCCTCAAGCTAAAAGACCAGCTGATTAAGCTGCTCCCCGAAGACTATATTGTTATAGATAAACACACTGACAGTCAGGGTCACGCAATAGACCTTACTCTTGAAGCTATTCAGGAAAATGCAGATTTTATAATTGCTGCTGGTGGCGATGGCACCATCAATGAAGTTGTTAATGGTGTTATGAGAGCTACTGAAGAACAGCGACAAAAGATTATTGTGGGGCTTTTTCCATTAGGTACTGGAAATGATTTTGCCCGCACCTCAAAAATGGCAAAATCGGTTAAAGAACTGTCCGCTCACATTGTAAATGGAGTACACAAAAATATTGACCTTGGACTGGTTGAATATTATGATAATGAAGGAGTAAAGCAAAACCGCTATTTTGATAATATTGCAGAAATTGGAGTAGGCGCCAAAACCGTTGAGATTGTTAACAAAAGCAGTAAAACCCTGGGAGGCACACTCACGTTTTTTTTAGGTGTGTTAAGGGCTTTTCTTGGATACAAAAGACAAAGTGTCAGAATTAAAACAAATGATTTTCAATGGGTTGGAAAAATTGTTGCAGTTTGTGTTGCCAATGGTCAGTATTTTGGCAGCGGACTGGGAATTGCACCCGGAGCCAGATTGGATGACGGCCAGCTGAGCCTTGTAGTTATCGGCAATATTCGAATTATCCATTTTTTATGGTACTTGCCTAAACTTAGAAAATTACAAAAAATTATCCATCCTGAAGTACATTATCACAAAATAGATACATGTGAGATTTTTAGCGAAGTTAAATACCCTGTCGAAATGGATGGTGAAAACATAGGCTTTACTCCTTTTTCAGCAAAGGTTGTCCCAAACGCCATTAAGATATTGATAAATTAGCAGTTTTTTTTATCTATATAGCAATGTAGTTTAGTTAAGCTTATTACTAAAAATTAACAAGGTCATTAGACATTGGTCACTGGTCATTTAATTACTAATGACCAATCCGCTGGTGAGCGGACACGTGACAAAAGGATTGAAGCCTTATTTGTTAACTCACAT
>JARGGF010001115.1 GCA_029210905.1 Bacteroidales bacterium
AACAATGTTTTAAAATATCCAAGACTTACAGCCAGATATCCAACACCTTTAACCTGCATAAGCTCCATTACAGCACTTGCTTTATCGGCATCTTCCAGATCAATTGCCATAATTCCGCCATATCCATAACCTTTATTCATCATGCTATTTAGCAATTCATGACCAGCATGTTTTTTTAATCCGGGATAAGATATTTTAAGACCTAATTCGCTTAATTTCTCTGCCAGGTACATGGCATTTCGCCCATGTTGAATCATACGTACATGCAGGGTATTCAGGTTTTTTAATATACCTGATGAACGTAGCGGGTCAAGTGCCGGGCCCAAAAGCATCGATGTTCCGTTATTTACATCAATCAGCGAGTTGATAAATTCCTGGTCGGCACAAATAGCACCTGCAATTAAATCGTTTTTACCATTAATAAATTTTGTAAGGCTATAAACCACAATATGAGCACCTAGTTTATAAGGCGATACCATCATTGGCGAAAAAGTATTATCCACAACCAGCTTGATGCCATGCTTGTTAGCTATTTTGGCCATTTCAGGAATATCTGAAATCTGGAGCAGTGGATTGCTTATGGTTTCGGTATAAATCAACTTAGTATTCGACTGTACTGCTTTTTCAATTGACTCAAGATTGGTTGGGTCAATAAAAGTAACTTCGATATTAAATTTTGGTAAGTAATTTTTGAGAAAAGCATAGGTTCCACCGTAAGTAGTTACGCTTGAAACTATATGATCACCTGCATTACATAATTGCATAATGGTGTTTGTAATTGCAGCCATTCCGGAGGCAGTTACCCAGCCAGCAGGCGTTCCTTCCATAGCTGCCAAAGCATCTGAAAGGTATTTATTCATTGGATTCCAGTGCCTTGAGTAGAGGTAACATCCATGAGTTTCGCCATGGAAAGTGTCTACCATAGTTTTAGCGCCTAAAAAAGTAAACGTAGCAGAATCGGTAATAGATGGATTAACACCTCCGAATTCTCCAAATTGTTCCAATTGTTGAATAGCTTTTGCAGGATCGAATTTCATATGCTTAATTTTATTAAGTTATTCTTTAGGATTATTATAAATATAAAGCAAATTTATGAAATAATTTATGAATTGTCAAATATGAGAATGAAAATATTATGAATTGTAAATATACGCTGCCTGATTGTTGCGAATCGTAAGTATCGAGTATTTGCATTATTTAGTTTGAAAGGATTCTTTTGATTTGAAACCTTGAAAATACGTCTATCTCAAACCCTTGACCAAACGCTTCCATGTCTGACGACGATGGAAGGTTTTACAGTACGGCTATGTTAAATTAGTGAAGAATTTGTAAGCTTTTGTAAATCGCCTGCATATCAACATTTTCCCTAACATGTTTTGCCAATTTATCATATTGTTCTTCTTTAAAAGCTGCATAATTTATGCTGGCATTTAATTCCAAAGGGCCGTTTTCTCTTATTATATATCTGATAATTAATTCATTATCAAATATTCCATGAATGTATGTTCCCCATGTTTTTGGATTGAGGAAGTAGCCATCGGTTTTTCCGTTTTTCAATTTATTTAAGCCGTTTTTTTCCTTAAGTAAAGTTTCTCCCATATGGATTTCGTATCCGATACATTCCTGGGTTTCACCAAGAAAATGAAATTTGCACTGTTCTGTCACTTTTTCTTCAGTTAGCGTGGTGATATGAGGCAAAATCCCCAAGCCTGGAACTGAGTTTATCTCACCTTCGACATGATAAGGGTCATGGACTTCCTTTCCCATCATCTGGAAACCGGCACAAATCCCATAAATTGCCTTTTCCGCTTTGTGGGCTTGCAAAATGGCTTTGGCGATGCCTCTTTTTCTAAGGTCCAATAAATCACCAATGGTATTTTTTGAACCGGGAATAATTATAATGTCAG
>JARGGF010001116.1 GCA_029210905.1 Bacteroidales bacterium
TGGAAAAGTGCTGTGCAAATAAATGATAGTGGATGGGTGGTTGAATACATGATTCCCTATTCAGCTCTGAGGTTCCCAAAGACTCCGGTGCAAACCTGGGGGTTAAATTTTTTTAGAAAAATTGAGCGTTATCGAGAAAATGCATCCTGGAATTATATTGATAATGAAAAACCGGGGTTGATTAGTCAACAAGGTGAATTGCAGGGACTTAAAGATATCGAACCCCCTCTTCGCTTATCACTTACCCCCTATGTTTCTGCTTATATGGAGAAAAATCCTGAAAGTGCTTCCTGGCAAAATTTCTTCCGGGCTGGATTGGATTTAAAATATGGAATTAATGAAAGTTTTACACTGGATATGATGCTGATACCTGATTTTGGGCAGGTGCAATCAGATAATGTAGTCTTAAATCTTTCACCTTTTGAAGTTTTTTATAATGAAAACAGACAATTTTTTATTGAAGGTGGGGAGTTGTTCAACCGTGCTGATATATTTTACAGTCGCCGAATAGGAGCCAAGCCTGTTGGGTATTACAGTATTGAGGACCAGCTATCTGAAAATGAAGAAATATTTAAAAACCCAACCGAAACTCAGCTTATCAATGCTACAAAAATATCAGGTCGCACTTCGGGTGGGTTTGGTTTTGGATTTTTAAATGCCATGACCCTGAATACCTATGCTAAAATTAGAGATACTTTAACAGGTGCTGAAAGAGAATATCGAACTCAACCATTTACAAATTATAATTTAATTAGTTTTGATAAATCACTGAAAAATAATTCTTATGCCAGTTTGATTAATACAAATGTTTCTCGGTTTGATGAAAAATATTATGCAAATGTTACCGGCACAGAATTTTTGTTTAATAATAAAAGTAAATCCTATGCTATTTCTGGCAAAGGTGCATTAAGTCAAATACATAATAATGAGCAAGATATCGAATTCGGATATACTTCTTATTTTAAATTTGCAAAAACAAGCGGGCAGTTTCGTTATTCAGTTTCAAATTTGATTGAGAGTGAGAACTATGATCCAAATGACTTTGGGTATCTGCAGAACAACAATGAAATTTCAAATAATCTAAGTTTTTCCTATAATTTTTATAAACCTTTTGGACGATTTCTAAGGTTATACAATAACATAAATTTCTGGCAACAATCGCTTTATAATCCAAATAAATATACAGATTTCCGGATTAGTATCAATTCAAGTGCAACTTTCCGAACCCATTTATCTTTGGGTTATTATTTCGAATTTCATCCATTTGACAAGCATGATTATTTTGAACCACGCGTGGAAGGCCGAATGTTCCTCGAACCAGCCTCGGCATATGGTGAAGCATGGCTCTCTTCAGATTTTAGAAAGAAATTTGCCATTGAATTCAGAGTTGGCGGTAGTCCCAAAAATGCGTATGGAACCACAGGTTGCTATATAGGTTTTGAACCACGGCTGCGTCCGAATGACAGATTGCTTTTTATTTTTGAATCGAACCTGGAAAATCACATTAACAACATTGGATTTGTAGATTACACTGAAAATGAAGATACCATATATTTTGGCAAAAGAAATATCTTGCAAATTGAAAATCAGATAGAAACAAGGTATATATTTAATGAAAATGCCTCCATAAGTTTTGATCTAAGACATTATTGGTCAACTGTATCATATAGTGATTACTATACGCTAAATGTTGATGGTTCAATAAGCGATGAAAATGCCTATTCTGAAAATTCTAACATTAATTTCAACTATTTTACCATCGATTTAGCGTATCGTTGGATATTTGCTCCTGGCAGTGAAATGTCAGTTGTCTGGAAAAATTCCATATATACTGATTCTGATCAAATAAATTATAATTATTTTAAAAACCTTTCGAATACTTTTAGCGCTGAACAGACAAACAGCTT
>JARGGF010001117.1 GCA_029210905.1 Bacteroidales bacterium
GTGGATTATCCGTGGACGATAATGCACCAGAATATGAAAGCTGAACAGGGTTTTTATACATGGTCTTTTTATTGTGGTTTGGGATATCCTATTTTTTCAGGTATACTCACTTTGATAAACCCTTTTTTAATTACCAATCTTGTTACCGAACCTTTGTTCCATTTTTTATATGGGAGTGATCCAGCCTTTTTAAAATTTCCATATTTCATTTTTTCATTGCTGGCAACCGGGGCAACGGCTTTTTTTTATTTCAGGACAGTAGGTGTATCAAAAATTGCGCAAATTATAGGTAGCCTGCTGGTTACATTTATGGGTTTTTCTATTGCCTGCAGTAGCTGGAATACTTATTATGATGTGTTTAACGGTATTTTCCTGCTTTTTGCCTTTGAGCAATTGTATAAAAAAAATCGGTGGTATTTTTTCCCGCTTGCTATTGTTTTCCTTACGGGGAACATTTTTAATGTATACATCTATGGTTTTTTTCTGATTACTTATTTATTGTTCAGGTGGTTTAGTGAAAATAATTTTGAGATTAGAAAATTGGCTGTAATTAGCCTTAAAATGGCTGGATTGACGATTTTGGGACTGGCTTTAAATGCGGTTAACTATGCCGTAAACTTAATAAATGCAATAGACAGCCCACGAGCCAGCGGTGATGTTTCGCTACTTGATGAAACTGCCGGTAATCCTTTGCTCAATGATTTGGGCTACCAGTTAAATACAGCTTTTCTTAGATTATTTTCAAGTGACATCATCGGCACTGCCGATGTATTTAAGGGATGGTACAATTATCTTGAAGCTCCTTTGTTCTACTGTGGGCTTATATGTGTTGTATTGGTTTTTCAGTTGTTTGGTTTATTATCAAAAAGGGAAAAAGTTACTTATGGGGTCTTTATGGGATTTTGGTTATTGGTAGTGCTGTTTCCCACACTACGACATGCTATTCATCTACATTTAGGCGAATATTATAAGGTAGGGATAAACTTTTTCATTCCAATTCTTCTTATATTTTTTGCCATGCAGGCACTTAGCAGAATTGAAAAGCAGGATAAGTTAAATCCCACCGTTTTGATTGTTTCGTTAATACTGCTCATTGCTCTACTTTTTTATCCATATAAAATCGGAACTATTGATTTAGTTGATAAAAAAATTAGAAATCTGGTTGTTATTTTCCTGGTCATTTATTCCGCATTATTATATTATTATAGAACAGCAAAATATAGAGAATATATTAAAATTGCACTGCTATTGGTAGTGGTTATAGAACTCAGTTACTTTTCAATGCATTCAATTTCAAGTAGAAAAGCCTATTCTGCCAGGGAATTTAAGCAATCAGCAGGGGGGTACAAAGACGTTACCCTTAAAGCACTTGCTTTTCTAAAAGAAAAGGATAAATCATTTTATCGTTTCGAAAAGGACTATTTTTCGGGAAATGCTATGCATAGCAGTTTAAATGACGCACAGGCCCAGGGATATTTTGGAACTACTTTATATTCTTCATACAATCAACCCTATTATATTAAATTTTTAAAATCTGTTAATATTATTCAACAGGGTGTTGAGACACAAACTCGATGGGCTCCGGGTTTCAGAAGTCGGCCTTTAATTCAAACAATGGCCAGCGTAAAATATAATGTTAGCAAATCCAATATGCCTTTTATGCTAAATGCAGGCTATAAAACTATCCAGAAAATTGATAGCTTGAGTTTGATGCAGAACGACTATTTTATTCCATTTGGATTTTGCTATAATAATTATATGCAAGAGAAGGAGTTTAATAAATTGAGTAATTTGCAAAAAGATATTGCATTATTACGATGTATTGTCGTGGCGGAAGATGTTGATAATCTTGATTTTATCTCAAATAATCTTACCCAACTTACTGCGAGTGAT
>JARGGF010001118.1 GCA_029210905.1 Bacteroidales bacterium
CAGTGTTTTTTACAGTAATTTCAAAGTAACAGTTCTCGCTGGCTTCAACGGTCTTGTTGTTATTTTCATCAAATAAAACCACCTTGTCAATTACCAGTTTCGGCGTGCTGGAAATTTTTATTTTTTTAGTACCGGATGAAATCTCCTGGGCAGAAAGATTTACCAGAAAACAGAAAAAAATAATAGTTGAAAAAAATATTGACTTCATAATAGTTTAGTTATTTTTAGAAAGTGTAATTTATTGTAAATCCAACTGTTCCATATTTTTGATTATATGATGAATAGAAATGCAATCGCTGTTTATTTAATTCACTTATTGAAATCTTTCTATCATTTTTAACTTGAATTGCAGTCCAAATAAGGTTTAGGCTCCAAATTCCCAATGCAGTATATCCAGTAGCTTTCGACAAATTATTATAGGATTTACTTTTATTGAAACTATCCTCGCTTAATTGTGGATCTAATTCTGTAGTGTAGCTTGTATATTCCTTATCAGCCATTTGATTTAAAAGTATGGAACCACCAGCCAATAAATAGGCACTTGCACCCATTAGCCAATAAGGTTTTCCTGGATTTGCTTTGGAAAGTCCCCATCCCGGAAAAATTGTTGATAAAAGGATGGCTTTTCCTTTAGTCGTTTTTTTTGCAAGGGTTTTACCCGGCCTTGAGGCCAGCGCCTTTACTTCAATATTAATTTCTGCATCTATTACAATATCATCTGCTACAAAATCCCAGGTAATTTTTTTATTTTTCCCTGCAACCAGGTTATCTCCAATATCACCGCTAAGCGTCCGGGCATTAATTCTTCGACCTGATAAATTGGTTATTTCTACCCACACATCGTACAATTGATTTTGCACATCATCGCTAAAATCATAAGTAATAACAAGCTTATTGTTTATGGTTTCAAGTTGGGTGATTTCTATGCGTGCTTCCTGTGCATTTGTAAAATAGGCAAACAGAAAAAGAATACACAATGTGCCAAGGTTAAGCTTAATATTTGTTTTCATATTTTTTTGCCAGATTAATGGTTAGCATTAATATTAACAAATATACGGCAACGGTACTTCAGGCCTTTTGCTAAGAATCTCTAATTGTTTGCTGAAAATCTCAAAATTGAGTGAATAGGAGAAAATTACTTTTGTAGATCGCTTGGATTTACACCAAATTCTTCAGTAAATACTCGGCTGAAATGGGACAGGTTTTTAAAACCGGTTTGGTAGGCTGCTTCGGATACATTGTGTTTGTTATTTTGTAATAGTTCGCGAGCTTTGGATAGTCTATACGTTCGAAAATATTCTCCTAAGGTTTTATTAGTCAGTGATTTAAATTTTCTATACAATTGAGCCCTACTCATAGCAACAACATGGCACAAAGCTTCAATGTTTAAACTACCATAACTAAGATTGGCCTCCATTTCCTGCTTAATTTTTTTGATAAAATCATCTTCTAACCGAAAATGGTTGTTCTTTTCCTTTATATAATTGCTGATTGTGGAATAGCGCTCTTGCATTAATCTTCTCAATTCCAGGAGTTTTTTCAATTCGATAATAAGTTCGTCTTTATTAAAAGGTTTAGATAAATAAGCATCAGCTCCTTTTGTAAGACCTGTTAATCGGGATGCTACATCTGCTTTAGCTGTCAGCAGTATTATTGGAATATGGCTGGTTCTATGATCACCTTTCAGTTTTTCCATAAGAGAAATTCCATCCATTTCTGGCATCATTACATCACTAATAATAATATCAGGTATTAATTCAAAAGCTTTTATCATACCTTCATTTCCATCATTTGCAGTTTGGATGTTATAGTCTTTAAACAACAGCAACTCCGAAAAAAATATCCCTATATTCTTTTCTCCTGAGAAACAGGGGTTTGCATTTT
>JARGGF010001119.1 GCA_029210905.1 Bacteroidales bacterium
GTCGTTGAGCAGGAACCTGATCGTGTCTCGCTGCGCCATTCTGGCCCCTCCGGGATTGGTGACAGCCAACAGCCTAGCGCAGATGACTTTCGATGAATACGGCGGCGTTCGGCACATGGGTTCGACAGTGGTTTGATGATCCCGACACGGCAGCGGCACGATGATTGCCTGCGCGTAGGCGCGCGCCGCCCCCCCCTTGCCAACCCCGCCCCCCTGCGTCTAGAAAGCGGCAACGGAGAGGTGGCCGAGTGGTCGAAGGCGCACGCCTGGAAAGTGTGTATACCTCAAAAGGGTATCGTGGGTTCGAATCCCACTCTCTCCGCAGTATGCCTTTGAAAATTCGAAAAGGATAAAACTAAATTATTTTATTAATCAAAATTAAAATTAAATTCAAAAGATCGACTATGAAAAATTTTTTCGCGCTTTTAGCCATGATCGGACTGCTCACTTTTGGAGCAAACAGTGTTGTATATGCACAGCAGGATACAACTAAGAAAGAACAAACCGTTGCTCAGGAAACTCAAAATACTCAGGTTGGTGAAACTGAATTAGCTGAGGGTGAAATGCCAATGCACCAGCAAGTTAAGAAATTATTCATCGAAGGTAACCCGGTTTTTATGTCATTTGTACTTGTAGCATTAATCCTTGGATTAGCATTTGCAATTGAAAGAATCATTTACCTAAGTTTAGCTACTACCAACACCAAAAAATTACTGGCCAACATTGAAAGTGCCCTTGATGAAGGAGGTGTAGAAGCTGCTAAAGAAGTATGCCGTAACACACGCGGACCGGTTGCTAGTATTTTCTACCAGGGTCTTGATCGCTCAGATGAAGGAATTGAAATGGTAGAAAAAACTGTTGTTTCCTATGGTAGTGTTCAAATGGGTCTTTTGGAAAAAGGTTTAACCTGGCTTGCATTATTTATTGCTTTGGCTCCTATGTTAGGTTTTATGGGAACAGTAATTGGTATGATTGGTGCATTTGACTCCATCCAGGCAATGGGTGAAATTTCTCCTGCTGCAGTTGCCGGTGGTATTAAAGTAGCTTTGATCACAACTGTATCCGGTTTGGTAGTTGCAATTATTCTTCAAATTTTTTATAATTTCATCGTATCTAAAGTCGACAGCATTGTGAACAACATGGAAGATTCTTCTATTGCAGTTGTTGATCTATTAGTAAAATATAATGCAAAAAATAACTAATTATGCAAAATTCTTTATCACAAAAACTAGTTTCAGTATTCCTATATTTTATCCTGGCAGTTTCTGTTGTTTTATTAGCTATTTTCTATTATAAAACATCAGGCCTTACACTTCCAAAAGAAGCTACTTTTCAGGAGGAGATTGATGCATATGGTTCCATACTTGATTTGTTTATTGGCTGGGCTTATGTATTAATTGGAATAGCTGCTGTAGCTGCAATCGTACCTGCTATCATTCAAATGGTTTCACAACCCAAAAACGCTGTAAAATCTTTGATCTCAATAGCTGTTATTGCTGTATTCGTAATCATTGCATATTCATTGTCTGATGGAACGCCAATGAATTTAATCGGCTATGAAGGACCTTATAATGTTCCGGGTACATTAAAAATTGCCGATACCATGTTATTTACCATGTATTTCCTATTGGCCGCGGCTATTATTAGCATAATTTATGCAGAAGTAGCTAAAGTTTTTAAATAGTAACTGATTGGATACAATCAGGTTTAATAATAAAAAATTTAAATCATGGCAAGACAAATACAGGAAATTAATGCGGGTTCAATGGCCGATATTGCCTTCTTGTTGCTCATCTTCTTTTTGATGACAACAACGATGGATATAGATTCGGGAGTAACGCGAAAACTGCCTGCACCACTTCCAAAAGATGCTCCAAAACC
>JARGGF010000111.1 GCA_029210905.1 Bacteroidales bacterium
ATTGACATAATTAATAATTTTTAGTTAAACATTTAATTACGATTCAAATCTACATCGAAAACCGGATCAATTTTTTTAAATTATCTGTTTAACCAATTTTTGCTAATAACTAACCAATTAATTCATATAATTGGAAGTTGTCGTACTATTTCTGCAATTTGTAGAATCAATAAAGCATTTTAGCTAAATTTACTTCATTAAAATGTAATAATGCATACATTTGACAAAAAAAAGATGAATATATCACTAACTAAAATGGTTAGAATAGCCATTCATGTTATCTTTTGGTTTTGTGCATGGTCCTTTTTCTTTTTTTACTATAAAAGATACAGCGAAGTAAATAGCTATACATTTGCTGCCTCATTAATTAACTTAATTGTTGCAATAGCCACGGTTTATACTTTTAATTATTACCTGATTCCAAAGATTCTTTTAAAAAACAAACTGAAAAAATTCATTGCATTTGCTTTTGTGGCAATTGTGTTGTTTTTCTACATTGAGCTGCTACTAACCTTGTTTTTAGTGGTAAAATTGCTATATGCCAAACAAAGATTGTTTCCTGAAATGATTGATGTAGTCATGCTCTTTTTTAATATGTTCTTTGTTGTATTTGTAGCAATTGCCATAAAGTTTTACAAACGGTGGAGTGAAAAAGATTATCATGAACAAAAAGTACAGAAAGAAAAAATCGAAGCAGAACTGCAAATGCTGAAAACCCAGATTAATCCTCACTTTTTATTTAATACTTTGAACAGTATCTATGTTTTGGCAATGAAAAAATCAGAGCAAACGGCAAATGTAGTTATGAAACTTTCAGATATATTGGATTACATTCTTTATAAAATTGATGCCCCAAGGATTGCGATCTTTAATGAAATTCAAATAATTGAAAACTATATTGAACTGGAAAAAATCAGATTTGCAGATAGAGTAAATCTAAGCTTTACGTCCAATCTTAAATCAAAAGACATTCAAATTCCACCCATGTTAATTATTCCTTTTGTTGAGAACGCCTTTAAACATGGTGTTGCAAAATCTATGGAAAAATCATGGATAAAAATTGACATAGATGAAACTGACAGGATGTTGGCTATTATAGTTTCAAATAGTAAAAGTCAAAACCAGGTAAAGAGTAAAACAGGCGGAATTGGTCTGGCGAATGTAAAAAAGCGATTAGATTTACTTTTTAATGATGGTTACAAATTAGATATTTCCGAAAAGAATAATCGTTATGATGTATTTTTGTCTATTCCAATAAATCAACAAATTGCAAATGATTAAATGTCTTGTTGTAGATGATGAGCCTTTGGCGCGCGAAGCCATAAAGGTATATATAGAAAAAATGCCGGAACTTGAACTTGTTGATGAATGTGAAAATGCACTTCAGGCCATGGCAGGTTTACGCAGTAAACACGTAGATTTGATTTTTCTTGATATTGAAATGCCTGAAATTGACGGGATTTCATTTTTACAGATGTTGAAAAATATTCCAGGGGTAATATTTACCACAGCATACCGGAATTATGCTGTAGAGGCTTTTGATTTGGATGTAATAGATTATTTATTAAAACCCATTTCGTTCGAACGATTTGTTTCAGCCATCAACAAGTACTACGAAAGAACCAATAAACCAGTCAGTGTTCTGACTGAATTAAAAAAGGAAACAGTAAATTACCTGAATGTAAAAGCCGATCGTAAAACCTATAAAGTAGATATTTCAAAAATCCAATACATTGAAAGCCTGAAAGATTACGTTAAAATAGTTTGTTCTGATGTATCAATAGTTACCCATGATTCGTTATCAAATATGGAAGCTTTTCTAAGCGAATATGCCTTTATAAGAATTCACCGATCTTTTTTAGTAGCAATAGACAAAATTAAATCCTTCGATTCAGAATCCGTTTATCTTGAAAACAATGAATTACCTGTCTCACGTACCTATAAAAAATCTGTCCTGACGATTTTGGAAAAGTAATAAATAGCATCAACTATTTACATAGCGGTGAAAGAAAAGTCTTTCAGATTTTCCATGTATTGCACCGGCGTCTATAAATCTTTGATTTATGGATAATTTATTGTGTAAATTTCGGCTTCAACTTTTCCCTCTTCTACCTCTGGACTATATTATTTTGAAATATAAATGAACCTATTTTGGGCTAAAGCCCAATACATTATTGGCATTTTTTCACCGGCATAAACTTTTCTCACGACCTTTTTTTTAGGGGGAGTAATGCCGGTGCTAGTTATAATTCTGATTTTAATATTTACATCATGGCCTGATATTTTCCAATGCTTCATAGCTAGCAACGGGCTTCAGCCCGTTGAAAAATGGAACAAAACAAAACGGCTTTAGCCAAAAATAAATCATATCCGTTTTATATCAAAACCATAACGCTCAATAAATTTGTCGTATTCTTTACCGAAAGGAACCTTTTTATGATGTTCTTCCTGGTTTGCAATATAATTCCTTACTACACCTAGTTTATCATCACCAACGCCTATTGCCAAGTACTCATCCTGCCATCCGAATTTCTCTTTGGTAATTTTGTTTTTATTGATCCAGAATGAAGATTCCCCTTTAATCAATTGCGCAATTTCACCGATACTCAGGTCAGCATTTAATGAAACCAGACAATGGATGTGATCGGTATATCCATTGATAAAATCGATGTAAATATTTTTGTTTTTTGCATTTTCCCTGATATGGTTGAAAACATCCAACCGAATATCATTTGTAAGCCATGGTTGCCTTTTATAGGTTGACCAAACGTAATGGACATAAACGCTGATGTGTGACATAATATGTATCTTTTTATGATTTATATAAAAATTAATTTGGGCTGAAGCCCAGTGCCTGCCTGTATTATTTTCACCGGCATAAATGCCGGTGCTAGTTATAATTCTGATTTTAATATTTACATCATGGCCTGATATTTTCCAATGCTTCATAACTAGCAATGGGCTTTAGCCCTTTGAAAAATAGAACAACGTAAGATGGCTTTAGCCAAAAATAAATCATATCCGGTTTATATCAAAACCGTAGCGCTCAATAAATTTGTCATATTCCGTACCGAAGGGAACCTTTGCATGATTTTCTTCCTGGTTTGGGCCCGATACCTTGTCGCATATTCCTCACTGGCATAAATGCTGGTGCTAGTTATTGGTTTGAGTTTAATTTTTAGAAGCAATTACCGAATATCACCTCTAATAAAGCACAATTGCCATATTCAGTATTTCCCTGATGATTTCGATTTGAAAATCCAACAGCGGATCTACCCGAAAAATTTTAATTCTTGTGCGATTTCCTTGTTCCAATAGGGGATGGTCAATTTTATTCCCTTTCACAATACCAATATAAGGTTCTTTTGTCAGTTTGTCTATCCATAAATAACAAAACATCTTTTTTTCGAGGTAAAAAAAGGGCATATGGTATTTGTGTGTTTCGTAAATTCTGGAATCAAAGGCCAGAATAATATCGCGCAAAGCCAACAAGCAGCTTTTATTGGGTTCTTTTTGTTCTAAATATATATTTTGAAGGTCATTTATCATCTTAGCACAAATATAGGAGAAATGAGATTTTAATTTTCGCAGCAAATAGAACACGGCTAACATAAATACATGTACAACTGATACTTGCAGGTTAGAAAATCAGCGAGGATCAGCGTTACAAAGTATCAGCGTTATCAGTGTTCCATTAATCCTTACTTAAGTGCTATAAAAATATCAATCTCAGCATTTTCAGGGTTTTGCGCTTTATCACCATACACTTCAAAATCGGCGGTATAAGCACGTGGAATATCGTCGTTCCAAATCTTAAGCCAGGCATTATAAACAATATTTTCATGCATATTCCCTTTAACTGCATATTGTTTATAATCACCGGCTTCTATAGTTTTTGTTACCATACCTTCAGGTACATTATCAAAACCTGAAACCGGACAACCCAAAATGGTGGTGTAGGGTTTAGTATGGTCGCTTTCATAATCGGTATAGATGCTGTAAATGCTGCTGTCCAGTTTATTTGGAATTTTATCAGCAATATTTTCAGATAAAAAACGGTTCCAAAGCTGTCCGATATCCTCAGCCGATTTTCCATGCTCATTTGTTGTTCTTATGGCTATGCCAATGATGTTAGTTTTTTGAATTTTCATGCTTTATATTTTTTGATTACACGGCAAAACTAAAAGGGGGGAGTGACAAGGGTATGTCAGGGGTGATTTAGAAATTAATTATTAGTTATTAGAAATTAGTTATTCTAATTTAATGTTGTTAAGTTAAGATATAATTTTTTAATGTTATTGGTGTATTTGTTTATTTGGTTATTACAAGAATATACTTTGTTTGACCAGATCTATTCGGTACCTGAGCAGTTCGACAGGCTCACTGTAACACTTGTCGAAGTATCGAAGGACTAATATACCAGGTTCAAATATCCACTAACATTTACAGCTGAGCTAATGAATACTGAATATCTATAAGACTTATCTAATTTCTAATTTCTAATTGTCCAATTTCTAATTACTACCAGCACATTTTTCAAAAAACTCCTGTAATGTCATCTTATGCGGTTCAAAATGCTCATTCAAAATACTTAGCTTTTCGATTCTGTCCAGACGGAAGGCCCTAAAATCTTTTCTTAATCTGCAAAAAGCTATCAGCAACCAGTTTTCCTGTGTGCTGTATAGTGCAAATGGTTCTATCAGCCGACTGCTTAATTCATTGTTCAATGAGTTATAGTCAATTTTTACCAGCCTGAAATTCGTAATGGCCTGTTGTATTTGCGACAAATAGTTACTGGTAATATCATTTTCGGGGTTCTGGCGAAATATTATGCGTTGCGAAAGTAGTTCTGCCTTTTCTTTTTCGCTATAGCGCAAAACAGCTTTTATTTTGGTAATGGCCTCACTGTAATGCTTAACCAACGATTCGTCTTTATTGCGTGCAATCAATTGTTCTGCAGTAATTAAAGCATTGGCTTCCTGCTCGCTGAACATTACCGGGGGAAGCCTAAATCCTTCAACAAGCGAGTAGCCCCTGCCTTCTTCCATAGCGATTGGAATACCCGATTCTTCTAAAGTCCTGATATCGCGATAAATGGTTCGGATACTGACCCCATGCTTATCAGCAATTTCCCTGGCTGTAATCATTCCTTTCGATTGCAGTTGGGTAAGAATTGCTGTCAGGCGGGTAATTCGGATGGTTTTGTTGTCTGACATTATAGTTTTTTTAGGAACAATCCCCCAACTTCCTTAACAAATCCCTTGATTCATCAACCGATTCGATATAATAGCGCGCCTGTGTATTCATAATCCCCACTTTCACTGTAATAGCCTCCTTGGGTAAGCTTTTGAACAGAAATTCATCGGTCCAGTCATCGCCAATTCCAAAAATAAAACCAAATTCTTTGTTTTTCAGCCTGGTAAGTGCAGCACGGCCTTTGTTAATACCGCTGTTTTTTACTTCAATTACCTTACTTCCTTCAAGAATATCAAGGTTGTGATTGGCAATTAAGCTGCCTAATTCGTCTTTTAGCTCATTGGCGCGTTGTTTACCCAATTCAGGATCAGCCTTGCGGTAGTGCCAAACCAATGAATAATTTTTTTCCTCCAGAAACGTGCCTGGTGTTCTGTCAATGTAAAATTGCATTACCGATCTGATGGTTTCCATCCATCCGGTTTCCATCTGTTCAATTAATTTCCATTCTTCATTAGGTTTGCGCAACCAAACGCCGTGTTCAACAATTAATGAGAAGTTTTTATCACCAAACCACTTGTTAAAAAACTCACGATCGCGGCCACTGATTAATACCAGCTCATTTTTACTATCTGAGGAAAGTTTATCAAGTATTTTATAAAGTTCCTCATCGGGCCTTGCGTCCTCTGGTTTATTTTTAAATCCAACCAAAGTGCCATCGTAATCAAGGAATATGATTCTTTTTTTAGCTGATTTGTATTTTTCAAGTATCTTTTCTTCAATTTTTGAGGTTAATTTTTTTGCAAGAAACCTGTTTTTTAATTCTTCAGTTTTGTTAAGCGAGTTCATAAAATCAGAAGCCCAGCGGGCTACATTGTATCTTTTTAGTCGGTCCTGCAATAACGTATTTCTGCTTATTTGTTCTTCTTCAGGCATTAATATGGCTGTTTTTATGGCATCTGCAATTTCGTCGTTGTTATTGGGGTTAATAACCAGGGCTTCACTCATTTCTTTTGCAGCACCGGCCATTTCACTTAATATTAATACGCCTTTCTGGTCAATTCTGGTAGCAACATACTCTTTGGCAACCAGGTTCATCCCGTCGCGGATAGGAGTGAGCAGGGCAATTTCGCAACTCGTGTACAAGTCAATAAGGTTTTCGAATGGCAGCGAACGATAAAAATACCAGATCGGGGTCCAGTTTATGGTAGAATATTCTCCATTCAGCCGGCCAACCAGCTCATCTATTTCGCTTTTCATCATCTGGTAATGCTCAACACTGGCGCGCGATGGCACGGCAAGCATCACCAGGGTAACTTTTTCAAGGAATTGAGGGTATTTTTTAAGGAAATGTTCAAAAGCACGCAGGCGGTGCGCTATCCCTTTGGTATAATCCAGTCTGTCAATGGATAAAATAAGTTTTACCTCGGGCGACATTAACTGATATTTACTTAATTCCTGTTGAATTTTTGAACGATCTTTGATTGATTTACGCTGCTGGTCCATGGCAGCATCAAAAAAGTGATCATAATCAATCCCCATTGGGAAAGATTCTGCTTTGATAATACGTCCGTTAACATTTAATTCGTTAAAACTACCATCAAACCCTAAAATGCGCCGCACGGAACTTAAAAAGTGCCTCTCATAATCAAAAGTATGGAAACCGATAAGATCGGAACCCAGCATCCCTTCGAGCAATTCAGTTCTCCAGGGTAATATTCTAAAAACTTCAAATGAAGGAAAAGGGATATGCAGAAAAAAGCCAATAGATACATCAGGACATTTTTCCTTTATCATTTTTGGCAAAAGAAGCAGTTGATAGTCATGCACCCACACTTTATCACCTTTTTCAACCATGCCAATAATCACATCAGCAAATTTTTGATTTACAGCTTTGTAGGCATCCCAGTTTTCCTGGCTAAACTCAGTAAATTGTGTAAAATAATGAAACAGGGGCCAGATGGTTTTGTTACTAAAACCAAAATAGTAGAGTTCCATTTCTTCCTCCGTTAAAGGAACGGCAACACAACCTTCTTTTTTAACCGCCTCTTCTACCTTTTTTTCAAGACCTTTAGGGATTTGTTCTTCAGTGAGTCCTGACCAGCCTACCCACTGGCTTTGATAGGCCTCATGGACCGATTTCATCCCCGTGGCAAGCCCTCCAACACTGGGGCTTACATTTAATTCTTCATTTTCAATACTTATTTGAAGCGGAAGCCTGTTTGAAACAATAATTAGTTTGTTCATTTATTTTATGTTTTTGTTGGTTCAATGATTAATTCCCAATAAAATTGGGCATATGTTTATATTTTGTTTTCCAACAAAATACAAAGCTTTTAGGAAATAGAAAAAATTATCATCACTTTTGTTCATTTAAAAATTTAATCAAGTAATATTAATGGACAATTTAAATTATGGAATTATCGGCAATTGCAAAAGTGCCGCCCTTATATCAGACAGTGGATCAATTGATTGGTGCTGTTTGCCGGAATTTGATTCTTCCTCTGTATTTGCTAAAATTCTTGATGAAGAAAAAGGTGGTAGTTTTGAGATTCTTGTATCAGACGATTATAAAATAAAACAATATTACCTTTTTAAAACAAATATTTTGTGCACAAGTTTTTCAAATGGTAATGATGCATTTGAATTACTTGATTTTATGCCGCGCTATAAGGAAGAAAACGGGAGCCATTACCAGCCACCAGATATCATCCGCTATATAAAACTGGTTTCCGGAAAACCGGTATTTAGTGTAAAATATCTGCCAAGGCTTGAATATGCTCAGCATCCGGTTAAAATAACTTTCCATAAAAAATATATTAAAACATACACTACAAAAGGCGATTATGATTCGCTGTACCTTTATACAGACATTGATCATCAAAAAATAGTTAAAAGCGAAAAAATAGAAATATTAAAGGATAGTTTTTTCCTGATTAGTTACAATCAAAAGCTATTACCACAAAATATTGAACGTGCTAATTTAAAAATGGAGCGCACCAAAGTTTATTGGTTAAACTGGAGCGAAAGAACCACGCATTATCTGGAGTATCAGGATGAAGTGATGCGCAGTGCGCTTGTTCTTAAGTTATTAAGCTTTGAAAAATCGGGTGCAGTGTTGGCAGCGGTAACTACATCGCTACCCGAAACTATTGGCGAAGTGCGTAACTGGGATTACCGGTTTTGCTGGTTGCGCGATGCCTCAATGGTAGTAAAAGTAATGACCGATTTGGGACATCTGACAATTGCACGCAGATATATTCGATTCATTATCGATATTATGCCCGATAAAGATGAAGAAATCCAGATAATGTATGGCATTAATCGTGAGAAAAAGCTAAAGGAGGAGATATTAGAGCACTTATCAGGTTATAAGGATTCATTTCCTGTAAGAATTGGCAATGCAGCATATAAGCAAAAGCAACATGATATTTACGGCATCTTAATGGACGTAATCTATCAGCACTTTATGGTGTTTCATACATCTTTGGATTATGGCGAGTCGCTGTGGACCATTACCCGAAGTGTGGTAAAACTTGTAAAGCGTAACTGGAAAAAACCCGACCGGGGAATTTGGGAAATCAGAACAGAACAAAAACATTTTACTTTTTCAAAAGTGCTTTGCTGGACCGCCATTGACAGGGCAATAAAAATAGCTGAGCTTATTAAAATGGATAGTTATATTAAAGAGTGGACAAAGTTGGCCAATACCATTAAAGCTGATATTATGGAAAAAGCCTGGAACGAAAAAGCAGGTGCTTTTACTCAGTATTATGGATCAGACGACCTGGATGCCTCTAATCTTTTAATGGAAACCTATGGTTTTATTGATGCAAAGGATCCAAAATATATTTCCACAGTTCTTGCTACTCAGAAAGATCTCGGAAGAGACGGTTTGATGTACCGCTATAAGAACAAAGATGATTTTGGTTTGCCAAGCTCCTCATTCACCATATGCACTTTTTGGTTAATCAACAGCCTTGGAAAAATAGGGCGGAAAAAAGAGGCACGTCAGCTTTTTGATCAGCTATTAAGTTACAGCAATCATTTAGGCTTATTTAGTGAAGATATTGATTTTGAAACCAAAAGACTACTTGGGAATTTCCCACAGGCCTATTCACACCTGGCA
>JARGGF010001120.1 GCA_029210905.1 Bacteroidales bacterium
TAACAGCCGATGGCACGTATTATGTGTGTGGCAGCTTTTCGGGCACCATTGATTTAGGGTCTTATTCTGCCACATCAAATGGTAAACGCGACATCTTCCTTGCCAAAATTGACAACAGCAATACCGCGCAGTGGCTAAAAAATTATGGAGGTTTGGGCGACGACAATGCCTATTCACTTCTCTTCCATAATAATAACCTTTACCTTTCAGGCAGTTTTAAAAAAGAAATAAACCTTGGCAATGGCAATCTATTGACGTCCGAAAAATTTACTGATGTTTTCCTGGCCAGGTTAGATGCCGAAGGCCTTGTGCTAAAAGCAAGCCCATTGAAAAGCGAATCAGCCGCCCAAAAGGCTATTTTACAAAAGAATACAGCAGGTGAAATTTTCATAGCAGGTACTTATACAAAAGCAATCAATATTAATGGTACCATCCTTAATTCCAATGGAAAATCCGACATCTACTATGCAAAATATAATGCCCAGGATAATTTAGAAGCACCCATTAGTTTTGGAGGACCAGCTGAAGAGCAACTTAATGATTTTCAGATAAGCGCCTCAGACGATTTTTACTTTGCAGGCAGTTTTGAGGAAAGTTTTACTTCCGGTAGCAACATACTAACTGCAAATGGTAAATCAGATGCTTTCTTTATAAGAATTGATGCTTCAGGACAAACAACCCTGGCACAATCTTTTGGAGGGCCATATAATGATAAACTTAAATGTATTGCCCTGGATGCCCGGGACAATATCTATCTGGCTGGTGAATTTGAGCATCAGATTTTAATTGGGACTACCGATTATACTGCCCAAAGAAAACATGATGTATTTATAACCAGGCTTGGTGCAGATGGCACCCTGAACTGGGACACCATTGTTGGCGGCAATTCCTACAATACCGTTGCTACCTTAAACATAGCAGCTAATGAAAAGTTTTACCTTAGCGGAAGCTTCAGGGGCGAAGTAGATACTATAAAATCAACACGGAACTCTAAAGATGCCTTTATTGCCCGCTATCAAACCAATGGTCACCGGGAATGGATACTCCAGGCAGGCCAAAACAAGGAAGATAACCTAAACATAGAAATTAAACCTTCCGGTGAACTATTTGTAAGCGGTTATTTTAGTGAGAACTTTAAATTTCAGGGTTTTGAAATCAAAAACAAAAACTACAAAGATCTACTCTTTGGCAAACTGATAGACTGTGGAACAATACCTGGTGTTAACCTGGGTGAAGATACTACAGCTTGCAGTTCCGTTGAATTAATTGTTGAAAATAATTATTCCACTTATGATTGGAGTACCGGCCAGGTTAATAATAGCATTGTGGTTAGTGAAACTGACACCATCTGGCTTAAGGTAACTGATAAGTATGGTTGTGAATCCCGGGATACAATAGAAATTACTATTTCAAATGAGCAGCCCTTAAACCTGTTGCAGGATACCACTATTTGTGAAGGCAGCATACTCGTACTTGATGCAGGCCCTGGTTTCGAGAGTTACAAATGGAACGGACAGGACGGGGAAAGCCAGTTTGAAGTCACCGAAGCAGGCACCTACCTGCTTGAAGCAACCAATGCTGAAGGTTGTATCTCAACAGATAATATTGAAGTGGGCCTAATCCCTTCACCGTTGGTTGATTTAGGCCCTGACCTGACCCTTCCGGCAGATACGTTTATTTACCTAACAGCAGAACCAGCCTATACCCAATATGAATGGCCGGGAAACAACCATTGCCAGATATTATGCATTGCTACTCAGAATATACATGGTTCAGCTGAAGTCTGGTTACAGGTAACAGCTGAAAATGGCTGCGTGGCCAGGGACTCCATCCAAATCAGCATTGAAACTACACCTCCTCCAATGGCAGCAAATCCAG
>JARGGF010001121.1 GCA_029210905.1 Bacteroidales bacterium
ATAATGCGGATTAAAAAAAACCCAAAAGGAATAGAATTGATTTTTTTGCTGACTAAAAGGAGAACAAAGAAGTAATGCATAAAAAAAGGGGAAGAACCTATAGTCCTTACCCCTGCTGGAATCAAATTAAAATCTTATAAATCAGATGGCTGCGCTGCCTCTTTCGCCAGTTCTAATCCGTATGCACTCTTCAAGGTTTACGATAAAAATTTTACCATCTCCAACTTCGCCCTCATCTGAGCGTTTGGCCGATTTAATAATTGTATCTACTGTTATATCAACAAACTGATCGTTTACCGCAATTTCAATCCGCATTTTAGGATTAAGATTGGGTATTACCTTTTTTCCTCGATAAATTTCTTCTTTTCGTTGTTTTCCATGTCCCGAAACGCGGCTCACGGTTATCCTTCCGATACCTGCCTCAACAAGTGCCTCACGTACCTGGTCCAGTTGTGTTTCATGTATGATTGCTGTTATAAGTTTCATTCGTCATTTTTTTAAAATTAGATTTTCAGCTTTGGTAATAAACCAATATTAAATATTAGTTAGGATTTAACATGCCATATCCTCTCTCACCATGATATACAGTATCAAGACCCTTCATTTCATCATCAGCATTGGCGCGTATTTTGAATATTTTATCCACCACAAATAATACACCAAATGTAACAATTATAGCATATAAGGCAGATACTCCAACGGCAGCACCTTGTACCCCAAGTTGTTGCCAAATGGACCAATCACCACCAGCTTTTGCTATTGCATCCTGCATCCAGCTTTCACGTATAAAAAAGGTAAGGGCCAGAGCGCCCACTATTCCACCAATTCCATGTATACCAAAAGCATCGAGCGTGTCATCAAATCCAAAACGGTACTTATTACTTACAAAAATATAACAAGCCAGAGAAGCCAAAACCCCTAAAATCATGGCACCATAGGGCTGTACCACACCTGCTGCAGGCGTTACGGCTACCAGACCGGCTAAAATGCCGCTCACTAATCCTAATGCAGATGGTTTTCCCTGATGGAAACATTCCACTATAACCCAGGTCAAAGCACCTGCTGCAGCAGCTACCTGTGTTGCTGTCAGAGCCTGTGCTGTGCTTAAGCCACTGGTAATGCTACTTCCGGCATTAAACCCAAACCAACCCACCCAAAGAAGTCCGGCTCCTATAATGGTCATTACCAAATTATTAGGTCTTGACATAACTTTAGGAAAGCCCCTTCGGGGACCAAGATAAATTGCGGCCACTACCCCACTTACGCCTGCACTGATGTGTACTACCGTTCCTCCGGCAAAATCGATGGCACCATTGGCACCCATGTTGAATAAAAATCCATCACTGGCCCATACCCAATGACAAAGAGGGTTATAAACGAGAATACCCCATAAAGCAATAAAAAGCATGTAGGCCTTAAAGGATATTCTCTCGGCAAATGCCCCGGCAATGAGTGCAGGGGTAATTATGGCAAATTTTCCCTGAAACATTGAAAAAACATATTCCGGGACGCCGCCATCCATTATTGATTCATCTATTCCTTTTAAAAAGAAATAATCGTTACTCCATCCAAACCACCCACCTAATACATTGGGTCCAAAAGCCATACTATAGCCCAGAACTACCCACAACACTGTCATTATCCCCATGGCACTGAAAGAATGCATCATGGTGCCCAATACATTTTTAGAGCGAACCAACCCTCCATAAAACATGGCCAGGCCAGGAATCATTAATAAAACCAAGGCGGTAGATGTTAACATCCAGGCAGTTGCACCAGTATCTATGGGAGTTGCATCCTGTGCAAAAATATCTGTTCCCGAGAACAGAAGCAGTCCTAATAAAACAAGGTGTTTAAATTTAAGTTTATCCATTGT
>JARGGF010001122.1 GCA_029210905.1 Bacteroidales bacterium
CGACCACTATGAATTTTTTTACCCGTATCACCTAATATTTTCGTAAGCATTAGTTCTACCTGGGAATGCACATCCTCTACCCCATTTTCTATATAAAAACTGTCATTTTTAACCTGCTTATAAATGATAATCAATTCATTAACAATCTTGTTTTTTTCTTCCTTACTAAGTAAGCCAATTGATTCAATCATTTTTGCATGTGCAATGGAACCCAATACATCAAATTCGGCAAGTTGTATATCAATCTCCCTGTCTTTACCAACGGTAAATTCTTCAATGGCTTTTAAAACCTGTGTTCCTTTATCCCAAAGTTTCATTGTTTTTTTATTGATAATCAACTAATTATTTAAAAATAACTTTACATGAGTCAGCTACCTAAAAAATGAGGCAATAAAAAATATTGCCTCAATTAACCTAAACTACTATACTTATTATGAAAAAGAAAAATAAGCCAACATTGTTTTGAACTGAAAATTGTGAACCTTTCCCTCCGATCTTTTTCTTCATTATTTATTAATCTGATGATAAATTTTCATTTGGTTACTCATTATATTAGTAAAACCAATCACATCCTGTGCTGTCCATGATTTGTTTTCCTCGCCATAGTTTCCAAACTCACTGTTCATTAAATCAAATTCCGATTCAATTCCCTCTATTTGAAAATGATAAGGCATTAATTTTATAAAAACCTTACCTGTTACATTTTTTTGATTATTCTCCAGAAATGCTTCAATATCGCGCATTACCGGCTCAAAATATTGCGATTCGTGCAACATCATTCCATAAATATTTGCCAGATAATCTTTATGGTGCAATTGCCATTTGGTAAGCACATGCTTTTCAAGTGCATGGTGTGCCTTAATAATTAACAATGCAGCTGCTGCTTCGAAACCCACCCTGCCTTTTATGCCAATAATGGTATCGCCTAAATGAATATCTCGCCCGATAGCAAAAGCTGAGGCTAACTCTTCTATCTTGTTAATTAACTGTACTTTGTTGGCAATTAATTGTCCGTTTACTCCTGTTATTTCACCTTTTTCAAACTGCAGTTCAATTTTTTCGGGAGTTTGTTTTTTAAGTTGTTTTAAATAGGCCGCCTCAGGTAAACCAGTGTTTGAACTTAGGGTTTCTTTTCCTCCAATGCTCGTCCCCCAAATTCCCTGATTTATTGAATATTCTGCCTTTTTCCAATCACCGTCAATACCATGTTCTTTCAAAAAATCAATTTCCTGCTGGCGTGATAATTTCATTTCTCGTATTGGTGCAATTACCTCAATATCAGGAGCTAATATAATAAATGCTGATTCAAATCGTATTTGATCATTACCAGCACCGGTGCTGCCATGTGCTATTGCATCAACTCCTATTTTAATGGCATATTCAACCAGTGCAAGCGCCTGAAAAGTACGCTCAGAGCTGACAGACAGCGGATAGGTATTATTACGCAACACGTTACCATAAACCATGTAACGTATGCATTTTTGGTAATAATCCTGCGTAATATCAAGCACAGTGTGACTTGAAACACCAAGTTTATAGGCTGTTTGCTCAATTGTAGCCAGGTCTTCTGCCGAAAAGCCGCCTGTATTTACAATCGCCGAATGTACATCGTACTTTTCTACCTCAGAAAGATATTTAGCACAATAACTTGTATCCAATCCGCCACTAAAGGCCAACAGCACTTTTTTCTTCATTCTTTAATTCAACTTGTTGGTTATTAATTGATTTTGAGCCATTTATCTTTTTAGGTTCGTAAACCATAGCTGTACAAAGGCAATGATTTCTTTTTGTTCTTGTGAGAATATCAAAGTATTTACAGGTTTCGCATCCTTTCCAAAAATTATCATCTGTAGTTAATTCTGAAAAA
>JARGGF010001123.1 GCA_029210905.1 Bacteroidales bacterium
CAAGTGACCGATGGCAGCTGGATGCAAATTGGATTTTTGCGTCTGGTACCCGTTTTAGTGAACCTGGCGGATTTTATTACTACAATTCCTATTTAATTCCTGTATATACTGAAAAAAATAATGCGAAACTACCTGATTATCACCGATTAGATGTAGCTGTTAGTTTCAGGTTAAATAAAAATAGTCAGACAAAATATTCTCATCAATTAAGTTTTACACTAATAAATCTTTATGGAAGGAAAAATCCAATAGCAGTAAATTTTAATAAAATCCAGAATGGAAATGAAACATACGCGGTACCTGCAAACTATATAACTGAAAATCAAATACTCCCAACCAAAATGTATTTATTTGGTACGGTTCCATTGATTAGTTATAAATTTAATTTTCAGAACAAGAAATAAGATTTGCAGCAATGAAATCTAACCTTGATGCTATTTGTCAATTATTATTTGTTGTTTGTTAAAATGAGATTATAAGAAATGTTATCCCAGGCAAGATATAAACCAATTTTATTATTCATATTCCTTTCAGTATGCTGTTTATTTTGCGAAGAACCATCTGATTATGAGCTTAATTCAAAGGGATTAAACTTTATTGTTGTAAATGGCTTGCTTACCAATGAAAAAAAAGCGCATGAAATAATTATCAGCAGCCCTGTTGAGTCACTTAACGAAAAACCCAAGCCTGTCAGTGGCCTGGAAGTATATATTTATAATGGCGATTCATTATTTACGCTTACTGAAAACCCTTTAAATTCAGGTATTTATAAAACTTCCTCTGATTTCAGGGCTGTAATAAACAGAGCATATACTTTAATCATCATCTCCAGTGATTCAAGGTACTATGCATCTGCATATATGTTGCCTACAACCCCATTTAATAAATTAAAGTACTATTTTGCCGAAGACCAACAAATGTTTACAATCGATTCGGTAAACCAGGTTTTTGATCTTAGTGAATCTGCCTTGTATAAAGTTCAAATTGACTGGACAAATGTCTCTGGATATGAATCACTTCCTGAATCTTCAAAAAAAGCAACACTTTATTATTATACGCTTTCCACCATAGACATAAGCGAACTTTTTTCACCTGAAAAAGAAAAGATCTATTTTCCAGCAGGAACAATTATTGTTGAAAGCAAATATTCTTTAACTCCCGAACATGCAAGTTTTATACGGACAATGCTTTTAGAAACTGAATGGCGCGGAGGTGGCTTTGATGTAGCACATGGTAATGTAGAAACCAATTTAAGTAAAGGGGCTTTTGGCTTTTTTGCAGCATCTACAATAATCAGGGATACTATTTTTGTAGAATAAAATATTATATTTAACTGATTTAAATATACTTAGCAATTATTTTTTCGTTTTTTCTACTTTTTTATAGGGGTGTTTTACAAGTCTTGTGTAATACCATTGTAAAACAAAATTATAAAATAGAAAACTAATGAAATTAATAACTAAAAATTTAAGAATCATGAAAAAACTAAGTTTATTTTTGATAACAATTTTCTCACTATCAGTTATTTTCACATCTTGTAATAAAGATGAAGTTGTCCCGGCCGATAATAATATTTTACCTGAGAATTTTAAAGTTGAAATCCCGGCCTCATTAAAATCGAGCACAAAATCACTAAAAAGTACCAATGATAATGTGCTGCAAGGCAATGAGATATATGAACACCTCACAACATTTATTGGTGTTGGTGACGAAGCTGCTGAGATAGTATCTGATATCATCAAAGGAATTAGACTTTACCAATTGAGCGAGCCACAGAGCTTTACTTTTACCAGCAATGATGACGGAAGGGATAAAAATGTAGTAATTATCGAAAACGCTACTTTTGATGGAAAAGATTGGCAG
>JARGGF010001124.1 GCA_029210905.1 Bacteroidales bacterium
TTGGGATCAATAAGCCAGCTGAAATGAATGGGGAAAGCTTATTGTCTTCATTAAAATAAAAAAACTTAATAAAAAACTCAACCAGAGAAATAAAACCCTTGAGAAAACCAATGAGGTTTTTGCTGAAAAAAATCGTATTATAAATGAACAAAATGCCATGTTAATGGCAACAATGAAAAACCTTAAAGAAGCTCAGTTCCACTTAATTCAATCTGAGAAAATGGCTTCTCTAGGGGTACTAACTGCTGGTGTAGCCCATGAAATTAATAATCCGCTGAATTTTATTCTGGGCGGCTATGTAGGACTGGAAAGATATTTAAGCGCAAATGGTCATCTGAAAAATGAAAAAGTTGCGAGAATGCTCGAAATCATTAAAACTGGTGTAGAACGAACAGCAAACATCGTTAAAAGCTTAAACCAATTTAGCAGGCATAAAGACAATTTTGATGAGCAATGCGATTTACATTCTATTATTGATAATTGTCTGGTAATGTTGAACAACCAATTAAAACACCGGGTGGCAATAATTAAAAAATTTTCTGCAAAACCCTCTATTATATTAGGAAACATTGGCAGGTTGCACCAGGTGTTGCTCAACGTTTTAACAAATGCAAGTCAGGCAATAAAAAATGAAGGCACAATTACGATATTAACAAATACAGAAGCTGAAAATATTGTAATTAAATTAATAGATACAGGATGTGGAATCGCAGAAGAAAATTTATCAAAAATTACAGACCCGTTCTTTACCACAAAAGATCCAGATAAAGGAACCGGCCTTGGGCTTTCCATTGCTTATGGAATTATTTCTGATCATGGGGGAACCATTACATTTAACTCGAAAGTAAATAAAGGAACTGAAGTAAAAATTACCTTACCTTTAGAAAAATGAGTGATAAAAAGAAAATTTTGTATGTTGATGATGATTCGTTTAATCTTGAGATTTTCAAAATAAACTTATCTGATTTTTATCAAGTACATGTAGCAGAAAATGCTTTAATAGGGCTGGATATTTTGGCTGAAATTAAAGATATTAGAGTAGTGGTAAGTGATATGAAAATGCCAATAATGAATGGACTTGAATTTATTAATAAAATAAAAGAAAAATACCCACAATTAAAATGTTTCCTATTTTCTGGATATGATTTAAATGATGAGACACAAAAAGCACTGGATTCAGGTTTAATATTAGATTATTTCAGAAAACCTTTCAATTTAATGGAGATAAACCAGGCTATTAGCAAAGTTATCAATTAATTTGTAAAAATTCAGAAACCGGATAACAAACCAACACTATGTTCCCGATTTTGTTTACGGTATACTTTATATAACACCTAATACGAATAGGTTTACCTGAACTGATTCAAAAAAATAAATTTTCTTATACTTTGGGTCAAAGACGAAGCAGATCACTCGAAGCAATAATTTGCCAAAGCATGAAAATTAATTGATAAGACTCTGAAAAACCAGAAAAGAATAGTGATATTGAAGTGCCACTGCCACTTAATAAAATAAAAGACTCAATTTAAACAGATAAAAATATTGGCCAAGGCTAAACGCTCCTCCTCTTAAAATTCATTTTAACTTTATCCCCAATACAAATAAGCCCTCTCAATAATAATCATTAGAGGGTTCCTCCAGATTAGGTGTATAAAGCATCCTATTGAATCAGCAAAGAAGCTTGATTATATTTAAAAATATTTGAAGATCTATTTAATCATTTGTAAAAAACAAAAAGATATTCTATATTTAGATAAGAGAATGAAAAAATACCCCCTTGCCCCAATTGTAATAACATACTTATTGCTTTGACCCTTATTAATGGAACACTATTAATGATGATTTGAAGATGATCCATTTTAT
>JARGGF010001125.1 GCA_029210905.1 Bacteroidales bacterium
TTATGGCTTTCTTCATCCATTTTATTATTCCTGATTTTATTCAAAACAGAAATGAATGTTGAATCGCTTTGCCTGAAGATGTGTTTGAGCTCAATACTTACAAAATTGGTTTTTTGCAGGGCTTTACTACTGAAGAAGAATACTGTTTCATAATAAGGCCTGAGTAATGCCCACTCATCATCCTTAATAACCGGTGCCAATTGCTGAATATCGCCAATCATTAAGAGTTGAACGCCTCCAAATAATTTATTACGGTTTTTGTAGCGTCGAAGCACAGCATCTACCTGATCCAGCACATCTGCTCTAACCATGCTTATTTCATCAATTACCAGTAAATCAAGACTTTTGATGATGTTGATTTTTTCACGATTCAGTTTCCAGTGTCCTGACATCAGTGCACGATTTTCCGAACTTTGTTGTCCATTTGTATGAATGTAATCAACAGGAATATAGGGAGTAAAAGGCATCTGGAAAAAGGAGTGAATCGTTACACCTCCTGCATTGATGGCTGCCACACCTGTTGGTGCTACTACAATCATCCGTTTTGGGGATATTTCCCTGATTTTGTGTAAAAAAGTGGTTTTCCCTGTTCCAGCTTTACCGGTTAAAAAAATGTTTTTCCCTGTGAATTGAACGAACTCATAAGCAAGTTTCAGTTCAGGATTTTCAATATATTCCATAAAATTATAGGTTTAGCATTAGCCTGGCAACAAATATACTTATTTTGAGATAATTGAAATGAAAAAAAATGCATTTGTGTTTTCAGATGCTGATGAGACAAACGCATCAACTAATTGGCAGTTAGTAGGAAGTTATCTAATTTGTATATACAGAAAGCATCAATTCAATTAAAAAATTAATAAAACATTTCATTTTATGGCCAGATTAAAAAAAAATAACTAATTTTGTTCGGTAAATTACGAACAATAAAATGATAAAAGTCGAAATAATTACAGAGAAACATATAAAAATTGCACGCTATGCAAAGGCCTTAGGGCACCCAGTCAGGGTTTATGTCCTGGAATTGTTATCAGAACAATCATGCTGCTATAGTGGAGATTTGTCTGATATACTGCCCATTGCAAAATCAACCTTGTCACAACATTTAAAGGAATTAAAAGATGCAGGACTGATTCAGGGCGAAATTGAATCTCCGAAAATTAAATATTGTATTAATAAGGAAAACTGGCAGGAAGCTAAATTAATGTTTAACGGATTATTTAAAAAATAAAAAATTTATTCTTTTTGTTCGTAATTCGCAGAAAAGCGAACAGAATGCGACAAAGGATGATGGAAGGATAATTATTTTTTAAGGATTGTTACATGCTTAAACAGGATGCAGTTTAGGTGATTGAAATACAAGAGAATAAACCTCATTAATAAATTGAAATATGAAAATCATTGTTTTAGGAACGGGTTGCAAAAATTGCAAAACCCTTGAAGAATATACAAAGAAAGCCGTTGAGGAATTGGGTATTGACGCTCAGATAGAGAAGGAAGAAGATATTCAAAAGATTATGGCGTATGGTATAATGAGAACTCCCGGTCTTGTTGTTGATGAAAAGGTGGTTATGTCTGGCAAGGTTCCAAAGGTTGAAGAAATAAAGGAGATGTTGAGTAAAATTGCTTAATCTTGAACCTGGTTATAAAACGAAAAATTACCCTTTAAATATTTTATGTTTAATTAAACCCAATAAAAATTGCATTATGAAGACAATTAATTATTTATTAAGTTTTGTGTTTATTTCTTTTGTATTCTTTGCATGTAGCGAATCCAAAGATTCTCAAAATGAGACAAATGATACATTATCTACTGATAAAACTGCAGCT
>JARGGF010001126.1 GCA_029210905.1 Bacteroidales bacterium
CCAGCAGCTATTCCTTATGCTAATTTAATAATTCTAAACCTTGGTCAGGCAATAGTTGCCGTATTTTTGGCCTCAGAATTCCTGAAGCAAGATAAAAAAAATGATACAGTTGAGGTGATTTATGCTCGTTCTATGACCAATAGTGAGTATATTATAGGCAAAGCTCTTGGTGTGCTGGCGGTTTTTTTATCCTAAATGTTATTGTTCTGATGCTTGGAATTGGTTTTTCATTTTTAAGCAGCGACTCCTCACGTTCCGTTTTTACTTATTTCTATTACCCTTTACTGATTAGTGTGCCCACGCTTGTTTTTATTTTGGGGTTATCTTTCTTTTTAATGGTAACAATTAAAAATCAGGCGATTACCTTTATTTTATTGTTAGGTTATATTGCTGTTACCATATTTTATCTGAATACCAAGTTTTATCATTTACTGGATTTTATTGCCTATAATGTACCTATGATGCATTCCACAATTGGTGGATTCGGCAATATCAATGAAATATTATTGCATCGAAGCATCTATTTCTTTTTGGGAACAGGCTTTATATCTTTTACCATTTACAAATTATCAAGGCTACCACAATCTAAAAAATTCAGCAGTCTGCCTTTAATTCTTGCCATTATTTTTATTGCTTTTGGAGGGTTTTTAATGAAAAAATACCTTGATATTAAACAAGGAAATCTGGCAGAGAAGCAGCAGTTAATAATTCGTAATAATGCCTATGTTACAGCTCCAAAGGTTGAAGTAGACTCTTGTAACCTGGATATTGAACATCAAGGGGAAGTATTAAATGTTACAGCTCAACTAAAAATCGTTAACAGATCTGGACAAGCCATTGATACACTAATATTTAGCCTTAATCCATCCTTGCAAGTGCTTAATGTTTCCCTGGATGGAAATCAGTTGGAAGTAATCCGGGATTTGCAACTGATAAAATTAAAATGTCCTAATAAAATACAGACAGGCGAAATTCACCAACTCATATTTAAATATAAAGGCGGTATAAACGAGAATACTCATTTTTTGGATAAAGACCTGGAAGATTATGAAGATAATTTCTCTTTTGAACTTTTTAGGTTGAGAAAACGATATGCCTACCTAAATAAAGATTTTGTTTGTCTAACGAGTGAATCATTGTGGTATCCTATTTCCGGTGTTGGTTATGCATCAACAAAGCCTGCGATATATCAGCCTGATTTTACAAATTTTACGCTAAAAGTGAAAACTGAAAAAAAATTGGTTGCTGTGTCACAAGGTGTAGTAAATAGCAACCAACCAGGGATTTATGAGTTCAAACCGGAACATCCATTGCCTAAAATTAGTCTGATAATTGCAGCATATCAAAAATATGCAATTCAGATTGATTCTATTGAATACGATATTTTTGTGAAAGAAGGAAACCAATATTTTGAAGAGTATTTTAAAGACTTTACAGACAGTATTCCATTCTTAATCAGAGACTTGAAAAATGAGTACGAAACATTTATCGGACTAGATTACCCATTTAAACGCTTCATTTTAGCTGAAGTGCCTGTTCATTTTGCGTTGGATAAACATAGTTGGTCAGTGAGTAGTGATGCTGTACAACCTGAAATTACATTTTTTCCTGAAAAGGCGGTAACCATGGAAGAAAGTGACTTTAAAAAAAGGCGGAAGCGGGAAGAGGAAAGAATGAAAAAAAATAATGAAGAAGTACTTCCAGCTGAACTTCAGTCGCTTATTTTTAAAAGATTTGTGAGAGGGAATTTTATGGCCACTCCAAAAGAATGGTACAGGCTTGATATTACTGATAGAAATACTTTTACCTTATTTCCTCATTATTAC
>JARGGF010001127.1 GCA_029210905.1 Bacteroidales bacterium
AAGCCTTTAGGGAGGTATGGTGCTTTATATGGTATCTATATTATTACAGCTTTACTTGCTGCTTTTATTACAAATAAAGCCGCTGTAGCTATTGTATTTCCTATTGCTTTAAGTGTTTCAATACAGATGGGACTTAATCCAACCCCATTTATTTTAATTGTCTCTTTTGCTGCTGCTGCAAATTTCATGACACCTGTTGGTTATCAAACCAATCTGATGATTTATGGCCCCGGAGGGTATAAATTTGTTGATTTTCTTAAAGTTGGTACACCATTAACACTTATTTATATGTTAGTTGCAGTGACAATTTTGAGTTACATTTATTTTTAATTTTTTATGGAAAACCATCAATTATCGGATTTATTAAATATTGCGATAATAGCTTCTTTAAATGCTGGGAAAGAAATTCTTGAGGTTTATTCAAATGCTGATTTACGCATAGAATATAAAGCTGACAATTCACCACTAACCATAGCAGATAAGAATGCACATCGTTCTATCATTCAGATTCTTAAGAGTACTAATATTCCGGTTTTAAGTGAAGAGGGTGCTGCAATTGAATACAAAGAACGAAGCAGCTGGCCATTGTTTTGGCTAATAGATCCATTGGATGGCACCAAAGAATTTATTAATAAAAATGGCGAATTTACTGTTAATATTGCCTTAATTGAAAATGGTGTTCCCATTTTGGGAGTTATATTTGCTCCGGTGTTAAAGAAAATATATTACGCTTCTAATAATCAGTCTTTCTTGTTCGAAGAAATTAACCTTGCAAATTCTGAAAATGAAATTTTAGTGCAAATTCAACAAAATTCTATAAGTTTGCCAATTCAAAACCAAAAAGAAGCATTTGTTGTTTTAGCAAGTCGTTCGCATCTTTCAGATGAAACTAATGATTATATTGAGAAGTTAATAGCGGAAAAGTATCCGGTAGAATTATTAAGCATTGGAAGTTCATTAAAATTATGCGTTATTGCTGAGGGCAGGGCAGACCTCTATCCTCGCTTTAGTCCTACCATGGAGTGGGATATTGCAGCTGGCCATGCTATAGTTGAAGCCTCAGGTGGAAGTGTCTTACAGGTTGCAAATGGCAAACCTCTTACGTATAATAAAAAAGATTTGTTAAACCCTTGGTTTATAGTTAGTAAATAAACGAAAGAAGATAAAAATGAAACAAAAATTTTACTTTGTATGTCGCAGTTGTGGTACAAAAATTAATAGTTTTAAAGAATGGTTTTCGAATAATCAGGCTTGTCCTTCATGTGGCAAATCCAATATTGACACAATTTATTCTACTAATAAGGAAAGTATTAAAAAACTTATTTCTAAAGATGCCAGACCTGAAAGTCTTTGGCATTATTTCGACTTTCTGCCTTTAAATCATAGAGAAAATATCATTACAGAGGGAGAAGGGGTTGCTCCGATTGAAAGATGGGGTTTTCTTGAAGATTATGCTAAAAGAAAGTATAATTTAGATTTACAGATATATATCAATAGAAATGATAAAAGCTTTGCAACCGGTACTTTTAAAGATAAAGGTGGTGCTTTGGCTGCCAGTGTACTCAAGGAAGAAGGCATTAAAGAATATGTAGTCGCCAGTACCGGAAATACTGCAACTGCGTTTGCGCATTATTTAGCAATGGCAGGAGTTTCACTTTCAGTATTTTTGCCAGAAAATGCTTTACATGATAGTGTTGCCCATATTGGGACTTATGGCCAAAAAGTATACAGCGTAAAGGGGGATTATGCAAAAGCAAAAAAAGTAGCCACTGATTATGCCAATAAATATAATATATTAATGACTGGCGGCAATCTTGATCCTCTA
>JARGGF010001128.1 GCA_029210905.1 Bacteroidales bacterium
CAACGACTTGATGCCGAAACAATTGGCCTGGTTGCTGAAGAATTTGGCTTTGGGGTTGAATTTGTTAGTGTAGATTTGCAAGAGGCTATTGCCGAAGAGGTTGACACAGAAGCAGACTTATTGCCACGTCCTCCGATTGTTACAGTTATGGGACATGTGGATCATGGTAAAACTTCATTGCTTGATTATATACGTAGTACAAATATTATTGCTGGTGAAGCTGGTGGAATTACTCAGCATATTGGTGCATATAACGTAACATTAAAGGATGGTAAAAGAATTACTTTCCTTGATACTCCGGGTCACGAGGCATTTACAGCAATGCGTGCACGTGGTGCTCAAGTTACTGACCTTGCTATTATTGTAGTAGCTGCTGATGATAAGGTGATGCCACAAACAGTTGAAGCTATTAATCATGCTGCGGCTGCAGGTGTGCCCATCATATTCGCAATTAATAAAGTTGATAAGCCTAATGCCAATCCTGAAAAGATTAAAGAGGAATTGGCCGCAATGAATTATCTTGTTGAAGATTGGGGCGGAAAATATCAGTCGAAAGATATTTCTGCTAAAATAGGTACAAATGTTGATGATTTAATGGAAGAAGTATTCCTGGCTGCAGAAATGCTGGAATTAAAAGCAAATCCAAATAAAAATGCCAACGGGACTATCATAGAATCATCACTTGATAAAGGACGTGGTTTTGTTTCTACTGTATTAGTGAATAGTGGCACATTGCGCGTAGGTGATACTGTTCTTGCCGGAGCTTATTTTGGAAAAGTTAAAGCAATTTATAACGAACGAAATAATAGAATTGAGCAAATTGGACCTGCTGAACCAGGCGTAATTCTTGGTTTAAATGGGGCACCAAAAGCCGGGGATAACCTCAATGTGATGGGAACTGACCGCGAGGCACGTGAGATAGCCACCAAAAGGGAGCAATTACAACGTGAACAGAATCTCAGAACAAGTAAGCATATTACCCTTGATGAAATAGGCCGACGATTGGCGATTGGAAACTTCCAGGAATTGAATGTTATTGTAAAAGGTGATGTGGATGGTTCAATTGAAGCACTTTCTGACAGTTTGCTGAAATTATCAACTGAAGAAGTACAGGTAAATATTATCCATAAAGCTGTTGGACAGATTGCAGAAACTGATGTAATGTTAGCTGCTGCTTCCGATGCTGTTATCGTTGGTTTCCAGGTTCGGCCTTCAATCAGTGCGAGGCGATTGGCTGAGAAAGATGGTATTGAAATTCGTTTATATTCAATTATATACGATGCTATCAATGAAATTAAAGATTCAATATCTGGAATGCTTGCACCAATTACCAAGGAAGAAATTACTGCCCTGGTAGAAGTACAGGAAGTCTTTAAAATTACTAAAGTTGGTACTATTGCCGGTTGTATCGTCCGTGAAGGAAAAATTACCAGAAATTCGCAGGTCCGGGTTATCAGGGATGGAATTGTTATCTATACAAGTACACTGGGCTCACTTAAGCGCTACAAAGATGATGTGAAAGAAGTTGGTAAAGGCTTTGAGTGTGGTTTGAATATTGACAAATATAATGATATAAAAGTTGGCGATATTGTCGAAGCCTACGAAATTGTTGAGGTTAGCAGGACTTAGTCAATTTTAAAACATAATTAAAAAAACCGGATTTTTTCCGGTTTTTTTATTTTATAAAATTGGTCTTTAAAGGAAAAAAACTTTAGAGCCCTCTCAATAAAATTTTATGCAATTTAGATGCATAATCCGGATGAAAATAAAAAAAGCAGGTATGGCCATTGTTTATTAATTTGAAAAGGTTATGTTTTAGAACA
>JARGGF010001129.1 GCA_029210905.1 Bacteroidales bacterium
ATCTTTATAATCATTATTGGTGCTGCTACCTTTATTGAGAATACCTACGATACCCCTACTGCCCAACTGTTAATTTACCATGCAACATGGTTTGAGTTTTTAATGCTGGTATTGGTAGTGTTGTATATTTTTAATATGGGTAAGAAAAACCTTTTTCAAAAATCGAAACTACCTCAACTCATTTTTCATTTTTCTTTTGTTGTACTGTTCATTGGAGGTGGGGTTACCCGCTATTTTGGGTTTGAAGCCAATATGCATATTGTAGAAAATGAATCGGTTCAAGTGCTATATACATTAGAGCCGTATTTTCAATTGAGAACCGCTGATGCAACTATTGAATATGCTAGTAAGGATGCGCTTTATTTTTCTCAAATTGAGAATAATTCGTTCCATTTGGAATTCGAAACAGCAGAAAATGGTAACATAGAAATAGATTACCGTGATTATATATTTAATGCAAAAGATGTATTTGAAGAAAAAGGTGATGAAGAGGACAAAAAAGAGTATCAAACCAGAAATGCTGATAAGGAAGGTCCTGATGGCTTGATTATAACTATTACATACAAAGGTAAAACACACGATGCTGTTTTATTTTACGATGACACCAAATATATTCAGAAATTTAAACCTTTTAATTTTGATGGTTTACAACTTGAACTAACATACGGACCTAAACCTATAGATCTCCCTTTTGCTCTAAAACTTACTAAATTTACATTAAGCAAATATCCCGGAACAACCATTCCCTCAGCATCTGAAAGCGAAGTGGTATTGATTGATGATCGTGTGAATTTAAAAGCAACACATTTAATTGCTAAAAATAAAGTATTGGATTATGATGGGTACCGCTTTTTTCAAACCTCTTATGACGACGATGAAAAAGGGACCATACTTAGTGTCAATTACGATTACTACGGAACCTGTATCACGTATTTTGGATATATATTGATGATACTGGGAGCGATATTGATCCTGTTTTCAAAAAGATCGCATTTTTCTCAATTAGATGCCAAAATAAAAGAAGTAAGAGCCCGAAGAAAGTCTCTGTATTTATCTATTATATTGGCAGTTGGGATTCAGAGTTTTAGTTTTTCTCAAAATAGTATTCAAAATCCAATAAATGTTGATCATGCCGATCAATTTGGACATTTACTGGTTCAAACCTATGATGGGCGCTTTTCTTCTGTACATTCTCTGGCTACTGATGTCATACATAAAATTTCAGGAAAGGATCATTTTAATATTGAAGGGAAAGGAAAAATGGACCCAATGCAGCTATTTCTTGATATGCACGTAGATCCGAAATTTTGGCAACATCAGAATTTAATTATTGTACGGGAACAAGCATTGCGAGATATAATTGGTGTCAATCTTAAACATGCTCCTTATTCTGTTTTTTTCAATTCCGAAGGTAGTTACCGACTGGAAGAATTGGCTAAAAAGGCCTTTCAAAAAAAGGCCTCTGAACAAAGTGCCTTAGACAGAGAAATTATTAAAGTAAATGAAAGGGTAACAATTGTAGCTTCAGTGCTTAATGGAACTTACCTTAAATTATTTCCGGACCAAACAGCTGATAATAATAAGTGGATCAGTTGGAATGACCCCCTTGCATTTAAACCATTGTATGGAAAAATTCTAATGCTCAATGCAGATTTAAAGCTTGATGAATTCACTTACAGCAACATCATGCGTAGCTACTTTATCTCTACTTTATATGCCAGAGAAACGAATGATTATAAAATTCCAGATAAACTAATGGGTTATATTGGTGACATTCAGAGGCAATTATCACCACCTGAAATGCTTCCTTCTAAAACCAAAATT
>JARGGF010000112.1 GCA_029210905.1 Bacteroidales bacterium
TAATTTCTTTACGTGCGCCATAAGCTCCAACTGGAAGTCCACCGCCAATAATTTTTCCTAAAGTAGTGATATCGGGCATAACCCCATAATATTCCTGAGCTCCTCCTTTTGCCAGACGGAAGCCTGTAATTACCTCATCAAAAATCAATAAGGCACCATGTTTTGTAGTGAGCTCGCGCATACTTTGCAAAAAGCCTGGTTCAGGAAGCACAACGCCCATATTTCCGGCAACAGGCTCGAGAATTACGGCAGCGATTTCATTAGCATGCTTATTGAAAAGCTCCTCAACTGACTGAATATCGTTATATTTAGCAATCAAAGTATCTTTTGCTGTGCCTTTGGTTACTCCAGGGCTGTCTGGCAAACCCAAAGTAATTGCGCCAGAACCTGCTTTAATTAGAAAGCTGTCAGCATGACCATGGTAACAACCTTCGAACTTGATAATCAATTCACGGCCAGTAAATCCGCGCGCCAAACGCAAAGCACTCATTGTGGCCTCAGTACCAGAATTTACCATTCGTACAATATCAATGGATGGCACCATATCAATAATTAATTCCGCCATTGCAGATTCAATTACAGTAGGTGCACCGTAACTGGTACCTCTTTCCGCTGCTTCTTTAATAGCAGCAATTACCACATCATGAGCATGTCCAAGAATTAATGGTCCCCATGATGATACAAAATCGATGTATTCATTTCCATCAATATCATATATTTTTGAGCCTTTACCGCGGTCAATAAAAACAGGCTCACCATTGATGCTTTTAAATGCGCGAACGGGAGAATTTACACCGCCAGGGATGCTTTTTTGAGCCCGTTGAAATTGTTTTATGCTATTTTTATAATCCATCATTTAAATGTAAGTTGTTATGAAATTGGAAATTAGTGTATTTGTATATTAAATATGACAATTCAATATTCTTTGGTATTAATATACAAATTTCAAATACACCAATTTCTATCTAATATAATCTGCAAATTCCTTTGCATGATAAGTGATGATGATATCAGAACCTGCCCTTTTAATAGATGTAAGTATTTCTTTAACAATCCGTTCCTCATCAACCCAACCATTGGCAGCAGCAGCTTTTACCATTGAAAATTCACCACTTACATTGTAGGCAGCAATTGGAATGTTAAAGGTATCTTTTGTTCTGCGGATGATATCGAGGTAACTTAGAGCTGGTTTTACCATTACAATATCAGCACCTTCAAAAATATCCAATTCAATTTCGCGCATGGCTTCGTTTGAATTTGCGGGGTTCATCTGGTAAGTAGCACGGTTTCCAAATTTAGGGGCACTATCAGCAGCATCCCTGAATGGTCCGTAAAATGCTGATGCATATTTGGCAGAATAAGCCATAATTGGCAAATTGATAAAGCCCTTTGAATCAAGTGTTTCACGAATTTTACCCACACGTCCGTCCATCATATCGCTTGGTGCCACCATATCCACACCGGCATTTGCAAATGAAATAGCTTGCGCTGCCAAAGTTTCAAGGGTGCTGTCATTGTCAACATCTCCATCGACGATGGTGCCACAGTGTCCGTGAGTAGTGTATTCGCAGTTACATATATCTGCAATAACATACATATTTGGCACTGCTTTTTTTATGGCCCTGATAGCTTCAGAAACGATGCTATGCTCATGCGCACCTACCATACCGGTTTCATCTTTGTGCTCAGGAATACCAAAAAGTAGTACAGACTGTACTCCCTTGTCAGACAATAGCTTGCACTCTTCTACCAAAAGGTCTACTGAAAGTTGAAAGTTGCCAGGCATTGATTTTATAGGATTTTTTACTTTAGACCCATAAATGGCAAATAATGGCATGATTAAATCATCCAAATCAACTTTGGTTTCGTTTACCATGTTTCTGATAACAGGTGTGTGTCTTAGTCTTCGTAATCTTGTAGTTGGAAAGTTCATTTGTATAGGATTTTAAGATTGTTAACTATGTTGTTTTTGATTTAGATATTCAATTATTTCAGTGGCAAGGCCCTCAAGCGTAGCCTTTTCGGGAATCAACCGGACATTAAAACCCAGTTTTTCAATTGATTTGGCAGTTTTTTCCCCAATGGTTGCAATTTTTAGCTCTTTTGTGGTTGGTTTAAAGTCCGTTAATTTAATAAAGTTTTCAAAAGCTGATGGGCTTGTAAATACCAGTAAATCATAATGATCACTTATAATCACATTTAGAATTTCAGAATCGATATTGTTTGTATCTATTGTTTTATAAACATCAATTCTTGATGCATTGCAGAAATTATTCAATGTTTCAGGTAAATAAGTATCTGCTCTTTCGCCCAAAGGCAACAATACATTATCATTTTCCTTTAAAACACTATCTATTAAATATTTAGAAAAATCTTTTGAAGTATTTCCTTCATTGATGTAACTGGCTTCAAAACCATATTTTTTTAATTCATGATTTGTGCTCATGCCAATGCAGGCAATTTTGATCTTTTGGAGCAAACTTCTATCAAGTTCTATATTTTCAAAAAGCTCGAAAAAATTTTGAACTCCACGCATACTGGTGAATATCAACCAGTTAAATTTCTCAAATTGATTAAAAGTGGCGATTATTTCAGGATTGGGTGCAATGGGTTTAATTTCAATCATAGGAACATTCAAAAGCATGACCTTTCCACTTAAAAAGCTTTTAAGCTTTTCAAATTGATCAGGCATTTGGGTGCTTATTATTGTATTTTGATAAACCACTAAATTCCCATTTTTTATATAATTAGTTTTTGGCCGACTTTTCCATTTTCTCAGTTAATTCAGCTTCCAGAGTATCTCTATCCCAAGCATTTTTGAGAATCTCATTGCAATAAAATAATGCTTCTTTAACATTTTTAGCCTTGGTTATTATTAATCTGTTATGTCCCCACGGAATTTGTGCCACAGTTTGTGGCACAAATTCATATTTTTCAGAATATAACTTACTGTGATTGTTAAGCGTTATCACTTATTTCCCTAATATACTCCACAATTTTGCTAGCCCCCTGGCTATAAAATGATGTAGCCAGTTTCCTTGCAACTTGTTCAGCTTCAATTATTTTGCCACCCATCTCACCAACAATCATATCACTGCCATCGGGCATTGAAATAAAACCTTTGATGGTAAATCTATCGCCTTCAATTTTTGTATAACATCCCACAGGGACCTGGCAACCCCCTTCAAGCACATTTAAAAATACGCGTTCTGCATTTCCGGCTATGGTAGCATCTTTATCATTAATTACATCAATTACCGTTTGCATAAATTCATCATTTTCACGAATTTCAATGGCTATAATTCCCTGACTTACTGCCGGAATGATATCATCTTCGTTAATTACCTCCGAAATATGATGATCGAGGCCAATTCGTTGCAATCCGGCGGCAGCCATTATCATGGCAGTGCAATGTCCATCGGCCATTTTTTGCAAGCGGGTATTAACATTGCCACGAATATCAACAATTTTAAAATTGGGATTGATTTTTAGCAATTGCGCCCTTCTGCGCAGGCTAGACGTTGCTATTACATCACTCTCGTCTAATTCGGCCAGTTTTTTACCGGAAACGCTAACCAAAGCATCACGAAATTCAGCCCTTTTCAGAACGCCACCCAATTTAAGACCTTCCGGCAAAGCGGTAGGTAAATCTTTAAGACTATGCACTGCCAGATCAACTGAACCATCAAGCAAAGCATTCTCTATTTCTTTAGTAAACAGACCTTTATCACCAATTTTCGACAAGGCTACATCTAAAATTTTATCTCCTTTTGTCTTGATAATTTCATTCTCAATTTTATGTTCAGGAAATTTTGCCTCAAGATCACTTTTTACTTTATTTGCCTGGTATAATGCTAGTTGACTTCCTCTTGTCCCTATTTTAATTGTTTTACTCATCTATCTTATTATCTTAATTTTATAATGATCCCAAATTTAAGCAATTCTTAAGCTTACCTGCTTCTTTATTTAAATTCTTTCTGTTCTTTGTATGCTTCAATCTGATACTACCTTTTTAAATATCCAAAAACCCAGAACATGGTCCTGGGTTTATGATGTTCCCCGAAGGGCTATTCTTGCTATACGAAAAAATTCTAATTAATACTTTCAACTGATTAAAGCTCAAATAATTCATTAATAGCTTCAATACTGTCTTTACTTTCCCCATTTTTTGCCATGCTACGAAGATTTCGGATAAACAGGCGGGCATATTTGTCACTGATGTGCCTGCCATATTCTTCAACTTTAGCATGGTCAGTAATGCCGTTAACTTTTACAAATCCTTCTATTTCAGACTGATGTATTTGTTGAAAATTGGTTTTAATTTTTGCGAAAATGGGAGATAAGCCTCTAACTACCAACCATTCCATAAAATCTTCGCTAACCTCATCAATAATTTTCATTGCATCGTCAACTGCTTCTGTTCTTTTTTGGGTGGTACTGTTCACAATTTGTGTTAAATCATCAACTGCATATAAGTTAACTCCTTCTATGGAAGCAATGGCAGGGTCAATATTGCGTGGCACTGATAAATCAATAAAAAGCTGATTATCAGCATTTTTCCTTAATGATTTTACTTTTGCCATCATCGCTTTATTCAGCAAATAATTCTGAGAATCTGTTGCAACAATGACTACATCACTTTTTGGAAGATATTCTTCAATTTCATCAAGTCCAATGCCTATACCGTTGTATTTATCGGCTAAACTTTCTGCTTTTTCAACAGTTCTGTTGGCAACGTACAAAGATTTAATCTGGCGTTTTCCCAGACTGGTTAATACCAATTGGCCTGTCTGTCCAGCTCCAATAACAAAAACAGTGTGTTTTGAAAGATTTGGGAAATTTTTCAAACACAAATCAACAGCTGCTGAACTTACTGAGGCTGAACCCTGATTGATGGTGGTAGTGCTGCGAACCTTCTTCCCTGCTTCAAAAGCTTTGGTAAACAATCGTGATAAAATAGTATCGCAGGAATTAATTTCCTGGGCAGTTGTATAAGCACTTTTTACCTGCCCAATAATTTGATCTTCGCCAATTACCAATGAATCGATTCCTGCAGTTACTTTAAACAAATGTTCGGCTACCTCTTTACCAGATTTAAAGTAAAAGCTGGGACGATGTTCATCAGAATAATTTTTTAAAGTAGTTAAGGCTCCCAATATTAGATCAAAAGCATCTTTCTCATGCCTCTTTCTGCTGTGAAAGTAAATTTCGGTGCGATTACAGGTTGAAATAACAACAACCCCCTTGTGATTAACATTATTCTGAAGTATTCTGGAAAATTTTTCAATCTCCTCTGAAGAAAAAGCATATTGCTCTCTAATGCTTATTGCTGCTGACTTGAAACTTATTCCAATGAGTCCTAACATAATCCTTTTCACATTTGTCTGAAACAAATTTAGAGGTGAAATCTGAATTAATTCTGAATTTTATGTTTAGAACGAATCCAAATAAGCGCACCTCGTTTAATACTCACAGCATCACGGATTTTATCGTAAAAAAAATATTAATATATTTCAGATATATTTATTTTGGAATAATAGAATCCGGGATTTTAGGATTCCAGATTTACTCATGAAATTTTACTTACCAATAATCATATCCTTCAGTGACCATAAAATAAATAAGACATCTTTTTTTGATTCATCATCTATCTTATTTTTGCTCAATACTAATAAAATATCATCTACAACATGAATATATTCTTCTCTGCTAATATTCATCCCTTTGTGAGTAGTTACCATATCACGTCCTGAATATTTTGCCGGCCCACCACTACCAACACTAAAAAATTCTACGGTGTGTTGTTTAATTAAAGCCAGTCGCTCAGGTTGCTCTTTATAAGGGAGAAATCTAACTTTAATGGCAGGATTTTTCATATGCTCCAGAACTATTTCATCAACAAGTTTATTAATTCCTTCGGTTCCGCCGAGTCGCTCAAACAAGGTCGCTTTGCCCAATTCTGGTGATTTCTGAGCATTTAAAGTGATGGTAAGTGTAAAAAAAATCAAAATTACTGTTATTAACTGTTTCATTTTTTTAGTTTTAGTTTGAAATAAATGTTTTTCCTGTTTTCTTCAAAAAAGTTCAACTTCAAGAGATCTCTTTTCCTTGCCGGGTTGATAAAAATTTATTTTCCCCATTCAGGTTCCAATTGGATTATTGATAATACAAAATTACCCGATCGTGCCCAGGATGAGTATAATATTTAGTTCAAATAGAAGTAATTTTGGTTCATATGACCAAATCCTTTAAAATATTTTAATTTAATTCGGTAGTCCGAAGAAAATCAGAGGGTAAAAATCCATATCGCTTATAAAAGCATTTAGAAAAATAGGATGGCGAGCTAAATCCTGATTCATAGGCTATTTCAGAAATATTTCCCTGAAATTTGCGCAAAAGTTTCAAACTTCTTTTTAGTCGATATTCATTTAAAAACTCATTTGGTGAATAACCTGTAAGTGAAACAATTTTTCGATACATTTGAGACTTGCTCATGCCCATTCTTTCGCTGAATGTTTGAACCGTCAATACAGGATCATTCCAATAGGAATGGGTTACTTCGCATAATTGCTTTAAAAAATCCTCTTCGGATGGTTTAAAAACCCTCAAAGAATCGAACATATTAATTTTTTTTAAATCACTGGTTGGAAGATAATCACTCAATGTGGAAGAGGCAAATATTTTGCCTGCCTGAGCAATGTTGCACAATCTTCTTGTACTTTGGATTGTTTCGCCAAAAAAAGCATCATTCCCGGTGACAGGCACTCCGGCACTTAATCCAATCTTTGTCATCAGATTAATGTTCAAAGTCGATTTAATAATATGCAGGATTGATTCTATTTCAAGTGCACAATCAATAGCATTGGTTACTGATGCGAAAGTAGCCAAAGAACCCTCATTTACATGTTCGATTTTTCTTCCTTTAAATTGTTCCAGCTTATCCGTAAGTAATTAAATATAGGTCTGCTGAATATTTTCAGATTTATCCAGTCCAACGCGAACATCAATCAAATCAAATTCAATAACTTCAATTGCCATAATGGCCCTAAAAGCAGAATCATTGAGAATAAGAAGTCCGGAATTATCGATATGGCTAGGTGTAGGATCCTGAATTCTTCCCAGAAAAGCTTCAACAACATTAGTTTCTACTTCAATTATGTGGTGAGGTATAAGTCCGTGAGCATGTTTATGCATTTCTTTAACAGCATTAATATTTGGTGCTTCCACCAGACAAAAGGCAGCCCCTCTCTGCTCGTCGAACCAATAGGTAATTCCTTTACATCCAAATTTATGTTGTATGTTCAGGTCTTCCTGATGAGCAAAAGCAACATCTTTAGCTGTAACTCCAGCTAAATCATGGCGATCCATAAAAATTGGCATATATTCAAAAATGAAAGTGAAGTAATTGAAGTAAAATAATAAACCTGTTAAAGTCAGCTTGCAGTTATTTATCAAACGCCCATATAATTAATCCAAAAATTTTTTAATAATTGAAGGAAAGTTCAATTAAATAGCACGACTACAAGATTTTATACACAGATTATTGTACATGCCTATTTATATTCAACTTAGGAGGTTTAAGGTCAATTGAATCGAAAAATAGAAAAAATCAACCTAAATCTCATATTCCAACATTGAGTCAGGTTGATTCTGGCAAAGCTTAAACAAAGCTAAAAGAAATAATTATGGGATATTCATAGAATTATTTAGCAGAAATTTGATAATATTATTTGAAAAAGAAATTCCCTTTTAATGAAGTTGATTCCCAGGGCACCTGTTGTCCATTAGATTTTTTCTCAACATCTTTTCTTACTGCCTTAAACACCTGTTCCAGCTGTAAACCAGGCTGTTGCAGGTACTTAAGAAGCACTTCGGTATAAAGTCCGTTTGCTCCTTTTCCATCAGCAGCGGTTCTGCCGGGAGATGTTGCATAGGCGATTAAGGAGCCACTTGGTGCGTCCATAAAAGCAAGACCTTTTGAAGCTGCACTTCTTGACCAGCTCCGCTCAAAAGGATTATCGCGGCAAGCATCCAAAATGATTATATTGGTTTTTGTGCGGGCAAATTCCATCTTTGCCAATACCCTGCCAACAGCCACACAGTCATATTCAACATCTTCTTTACTAGCCAATTGTGCGTCAATTGGAATCAAATAGTTTTCACCATTAAATTGAATTCCATGCCCTGCATAATAAAACAATCCCACATCGTAATCTGGCAGGGAATTTCCAAATTGATCTATTGTTTTCTTTAGTGATTTTTGGTCAGCATTTTCAATTTTAATAACATCAAAACCCATACTTTTAAGCGACTGATCAATGGCACGGGCATCATTTACAGGATTTGCCAACGCAAGATTTTCCGGATACTGCGCATTTCCAATTATCAATGCCAGCCTTTTCTGAAATGTAATGGCCTTTGAAACAGTATTTTCCTTTTGATCCTGGTCGGTAGCTGTTATTTTAACAATATTTTCACCTCGCAAGAGCGGAATTTTTTGTTCGAATTCGTAGCCCTTTACCTTGTCTTTTTTAAAATCCTTTGAGGTGCTTTCGACAAATAATGAATCGTTAATAAATACTTTAACCCTTGTAATTTTAGCTCCTTCGTTAATGTTGTATTTTAGGTTATACGAATTTTTCTGAACAATATCATATGCACCAGAAGGTTCTATTACTTTGATTTCTATTGCATTTTTATTGTTAACTTTTACGGGGTGCTTGCCACTCGAAAATTGCTGGGAATAGCTCCAAGAGGTAAAGCAAACTATCAGTCCCAAAATTAAAATTCCACTCTTTTTCATGGCTTATATTTTTTTAATTATTTATTGACAATCAGTAGATTAATTTAAAAATTGAGTCTTAAACTCAGTAATGGCCCATTCATATAAGGATCATAACTGAAAAAATAATTGAATTTTCCCGGGTTCACTGCCACCCCTTTTTCAGCCCTTTTTTGTTTGGCTTGCCTGGCGGTAATAATCATGTCGAATGCCCAGATTCCTAAGGCCGAAAAACCAAAAATTTTGGAACCCAACTTCTGGTTTTTTGTTTTTCTGTATAAATCATCACTTTCGTTAATATCATTAGAAGCCAGGTACTTGTCGAAATTTTTTCTATAGCTGTTGTTAAGCAATATTGATGCCCCAAGAAATGTGTATGCCGCAGCTCCAACAGCCAGATAGGATTTTTTGCGGGTAAGTTTATAGTTTCCAAGGCCAGGGTAAGCTACAGAATAAAGTACTGCTTGTCCAACGCCCAAATCAGCTTCCATATATTTACCAAATACTTCCACATTAATGGTTTCGTCAAT
>JARGGF010001130.1 GCA_029210905.1 Bacteroidales bacterium
AACCACCATAGGTTAGATTTATCCATTTTATAGCATAAAAAAGATGATTTTTTCCTTTTAGGGTACTTAAAGAGATGTTAAGGATGTAGCATTTATATCCCATAATCTGGAAAGGCCCATACGAAGAGGCCAACGCTTTTAATTGCACATTAGAAAGCTTTTTAACATCCTTGGTTTTCAGGTTTTCAAATTGTTTAATTTCTGCATTTTTAAGCTGAAGTAGTTTGGTGAAAATAGCCTTTTCATAACGGACAGGAACCTTTTTTCTTCCACTTGACTCAAGTGCAATAACAGCAAGCAGGTAGGAGGGAGGTAAATTAAATTGCGTGGCAAGGACATCTATGTTTTTTTTATAATTTTTAACCACTCGGCTTAAAACTTTCTTCTCAGAAGCGTTCATATCATTTTTTAGGCTGCCGGTATAAATTATTATGCCTATCAATGCAAATATGGAGAAGCCGACAGCAATAAAAAGCTGCTTTTTTTTCGAAGGTAATTTTTTAATTGATAATCCAAAAAAGGAAGATTTGAGCCTTTTTTGCAGCTTTAGATAAGCTTTTTTTTTAAACGAGTTTAACAAAGAAGAAAAGTGATAATTTTCAGGTATTTTCATTTAGTTCAAATTGCATATTTAGGGAATAATGCTATTTAAAATGACAAAGTAAATTTTAATAAGCATTTGTTTTATCTTTATTTTATTAATTAAGTCTTTGATTTTTACGCGATGATTTATTTAATGAATTTATTTCATAATAAGTCACTGGTCATGAGTCATTAAATGACCAGTGACCAAGTTAGCGAAGCGTTCTCTTAGCCCCGATTTTTCATCGGGGAGCTTGCGAATAATGTCTAATGACCTTGTTAATATAGAGCCATGAGCTTAACAAAACGACAATGAATTAGATATTCTAAAATAGTCAGAAAATTTATATTGTACAAATGATAGTAGTGATAAGCAAAGGAAAAGAGCCTGCTTGTTAATCACTGGTATTCAGTATCTTCCAGACTGAATAGTTGCGGGCAGCTAAAAAAACCATTTCTTCAAAAGTTTGAAAATCAATGGAATGTCCAAGCCAACTGCAAGAGAGGATTTTTTGATGAAGTCCGTCTCGTTGCTTTTCATAAAAATACTGTTTGTTTTTTAAAGGATCGATTACATCATCTTGTTCACCAAGTACCACAATTCGGGCAGGACATTTTAATTTATTAGCCTGAGGCAATATAATTTGAACACTTTGAAATTCCATTGCCGGATTAAAAAGCAGGCATGGAATACCTAAATCTTCACCCAGCCAATAGGCAAGCATACCGCCCAGGGAACTACCAATGATATATTCCGCATTTTTTTCAAGAATTAGTTCTTTCTGCCGGGCATAAACTTCTTTATTTTCTCTATAGTTTATAAGATCGGCAGAGACATCGAAGCCAGCCTGTGCCATGATATCCATTTTTTCAGGAACAGGTTCACTATCCAAACCGTGGATGTAAACAGTTTTTATTTTGGGCATTTGGAATATGCTTCCAAAATTATTTTTTGTTTGTTTTTCTTTCATTTTTCAGTTCTGGTATTTTTTTCTCAGTATTTAATAATTTGACACGTGCAATATATTGATTTAGATCCAATCAATATTGTGCTTGTTTAGAATACAAGTAAGCTATAAAATATTCTTGCTTAACTATCAAATCAAAACTGCGAGGATTGTTTTATTACCAGTCCACCTGTCTGTTCCACCCAGATGTTAATTGTTTCTCCTTTTCTTACGATTTTATGTACTGCATTCCCGTAAACACTTCTTATTCCGGCATTTCTGGCCTTGC
>JARGGF010001131.1 GCA_029210905.1 Bacteroidales bacterium
AAAAGTGATTATCTTCAATAAATAATCCTTGAAATTCAGCATCTGATTCAGCAAAAGGGATATCTATACCAAATATTTTATTGTTAAATAATGGTGAAATTTCTTTTACATGTGTGTTAGCGAAAACTATTGCTGATGCGTTGTAATATTTTAATATTTTATCAACTGTTTGTTCGTTCATATCATACTTTTCGCCGGTACTTTTATAATAATTACTGTCAAGTTTCAAGTAACCCCGGTACCATAATGGACCAGAATTCCCAAGTATAAATTCTTCAATTTGAGTGGTAGCTACTGGTTTATCTTTTTTAATGATATCTCGAACTAAATTGTTAATTGCCTCAACACTTAAGTTGTTGTTAATTAGTTCAGTAGAAAGCCCTCCATGCACAAAAATGATATTATTTATTTTAATAATTGTATTTTTTGTCCTGAGCCATCTTCCTAATTCTGTGTCAGGCCCATAAAAATCAGTATAATTTAGCTTTAGGCGATTGAAGAGTGCCAGATATTTTGTTCCCAGGTATCTTTTATCTCCCGAAATTTGCATTATTTCGTGATTTCCCAGCACAAAGTGAACATATCCGCCAGCCTTTTTTGCTTCTTCCTCTAGCTTATAAAGTAGCCAAAAACATTCATTCACTTTATAGCCTCTGTCAAAAATATCGCCGGCCAATACTAAATGTCCTTTGCCAAATATCCAATGAAAATTTTCATCTATGATTTTATTGTTTATAAGAAACTTTGCAAATTCGTTAAATTCTCCATGAAGATCTCCAATAGCCATAATTTTTTCAATATTTGAAAAATGAGATGGGTCAGCTTTATTCTTTTTGATTTCACGAAATGGAATATCAAAGGGTTGATGATTGTTTTTTAGTGTTATATCAGTTTTTTTAATATCCAGAATTGAATCGCTTCGTAAAGTATTGTTTGCGGAACTGTCATTAATCAGATAGGTTACTTTTATTTTTGACTTCCCCATCCAAAAAACGTAGGGGCCATCATAATAATCACTGAATGGTTTTTTCTCATAGTCACATGTTGTTATACTGCACAAGTAAGAATATGACTCAATATTTTGTAAATAATAGGCATAATCAACTGCAGATTTTCCGGTATTGTCTTTTAAAGTTAAATCTGCCCGATATTGAAGCAATAATTTAAGCATATTGGTTTTGTTATATCTGGCGGCATCCATTGCAGCTGTTCTTCCATCAGAATTCTTTAAATCTGCATTAGCACCTTTTTTCAGTAGTAATTCCGCTGCATTTTTATTTCCAAAATATACGGCAATCATTAACGGGCTATCATTATTATATAATTTATTTACATCTGCACCTGCATCAATTATCAGTAGCATTGTGGCTGCCTTATCAATACTTGCAGCATAGTGCAGTAGTGGTACTTTTTGGGGGCCATAAAGACTGTTCGGATTATTAGATTTATTTTTTAAAAAAATGCTAATTTTTGTGGTTTCATCATGTCTGATTGCCCTAAGTAATTCTTCGTCAGATATTTGTGCAATCAAACAAACTGGTAGTAACAATAGCAGAAACAAAAATTTTATCTTTGTCATTATTAAATACTTTAAAGTTCATATGTAATTCATAATGGTAAACTTGTGTATATTTCTGAAAATGAGGCAGCTACAAATATTTTAATTTATTAAAAAGAGCTGTCATCCAGAATTGCTTTTTTCTTTAATTTCAGCATCTGAAAGGCCATAAATTCCTGCATAAAAACTAATATTTTCAAAAACGGTCAAATCTTCATACAAAGAGAATTTCTGGCTCATGTAACCAATATTTTTT
>JARGGF010001132.1 GCA_029210905.1 Bacteroidales bacterium
AGCCAAATAAAAAATGTCCTAAAAAGTTATCCTGATTGACAGGAGTTGCTGAAGGGTAATTAAAAATCACCAGGTTATTATCTCCATCGCCTTCAAAATTGTTTACCTCCAGATAATCATGAACTTTTCGAAGCCTGTAATAGGCATCTCCAAAATCCATTGTGTCAAAATTTTCACCTGCGAAATGGGCAAATTGTGCACTGCGGATCATATCGCTGTGCATGCCATCAGTGCCGAGCATTATCCTTTTTCCCAAACCTTCAGCACTAAAAAAGCCAACTTTGTTGTTAAGGTTACTTTCAATATTTTGCACCACATAGGCATTTGATTCATCTATAATATTTCGCTCATTATCACATAGATGAAGGCAATGTCCCAAAATAGTTTTGGAAGAGTTTAAAATGCCAGACTCGTTTAAACGTTCCACAACTCTTTTATGATAATGTTCAATACAATGACGCTGATCATGCAAATCTTCAGCAACATGGACATGAATTCCGGATTGATATTTATCCATCAAATCAGCCGATTTTTTCAAAGTGTCATCATCTACGGTAAATGAAGCATGCAACCCAACCAGCCCTTGTCTCGTATTTAGGAATCGTTCGGTCTCAAAAAATGCCTTTTCTGTTTTATCCTTTCCGTCCCTGTCTGAAATTTCATAACATAACAAGTGGCTTAATCCCACCTGATCAAACGCTTCAGCAATAATATCCAGCGAACCTGAAATACAATTTGGTGACGAATGATGATCGATAACAAAGGTAGAACCAGACTTCGCACAAGAAATGGCCGTTGCCAATGCACTGGCTTTAATCATTTCTTTGTCAAGGGCTTTGTCAAGTTTCCACCAAATGTACTGTAGAATTTCATGAAAATTATTTGGTGCTTTTTTTGGTGCGGGCATACCTGTAGCCAGGGCAGAGTATACATGGTGATGTCCTACTGCGAAAGATTTAGTTACCAATTTTCCATCACAGTCAATCAATGTAATGTTTTGATTTTCTGGCAATTTACTGGACTTTCCTAATAATTTAATTGGTGCATCAACACCTTCTTCAATTAGGATATCAGTTTTTAAATACTCCAGGGTTTTCCAATGTATATAGGTGGCATTTTTAAGTAGGATTGGCATGTATAAAAATTAATTTGTAAAATTTATATTACGCCAAATGTAATTATTTGTAATTTGATTTGTAACAAAGTGAGGGATAATTTCTCGTTTTTTTGTAACAAAGTGAGGGATAAATTGCAAAATCTGCATTAACTTAATGAAGCAATCAAACAATTATATCATTGACGTTCAAATTAATCACTTAAAGTAATCTCAGCTGCCAATTGACCATATCTCCCTAAATAGTAATTTTGATTTTTATGCCAACTCCCATTAGTAAAATACCATCTATTTTCAATATAATTACTCAATTCCAATCCAAAATGTGGCTGATATAAATAAATGGGTGGTAGTTTCTTTTCGTTTGTGCTTTTTCTTTCCACCCCATTTTCTTTAGTCGTAATCCATTCCACCCCAATGTATAAGCCTTCTTTTGGAATTTGAATTTTGTATTCAGACAGATTGATTACCGGATAGCTTTTGCCTTTTTTAACTTTTTTCAAATCAATGCGGAGCTTTTCTTTGTTCTTTTTGATAATCGTCACGGAATCTTCTTTGGCAAACTCGGTAAAACCACCCGCGCCCAGAACTGCGTCAAGGACCCGCATTCCTTCTGTATAATGAAGTGGCTGAGGGTTCGCAACCGCCCCGAGAACATAAATGATGTTATTTATATTGCTCGGAATAAAGATAATGT
>JARGGF010001133.1 GCA_029210905.1 Bacteroidales bacterium
GCGTTTTTCTTGTTGATGGATTACACTTAGGTGTTTTATCGGCTAATAAAGTCCTAATTATCGTTATTCCGTTTTTTTCAATTCTTTCTTTATCTTTAAAACAGACGATAGGTATTTTTAGTTTAACCATTTTACTATACTTTTTTCTGGCATATCTACATCTTACAGGAACACTGAATATTCCTCCTCAAAATAATATTGATTTAAATGCATGGTTAATAAACATCCTGTTAATAATTATAGTTTCTCTGGTAGTAGTTATTATTCAATCAAAATTTAATCAAACATACAACAAGCTGCTGGAAGATCTAAAAAGGACAAATGATGAAATACTCGAAAAAGAACATAATTATTATGAGATATTTAATGCCACAACAGATGCCATAATAATACATAGCTTAGAAGGAAAAGTAATTGATGCAAATAATAGCTTTTATAGAATGTTCGGTTTTGGAAAAGAACACCTATCCCGGCTTTCATTTTCAAGAATTGGCTCAAATAACCAGGAAGATTCAGAAACTGAAAGTTCTAATTATTTTGTGAATGCCAGAAATGGCAACCCTCAAATTTATGATTGGAACGCAAAAAAGAAGGATGGTTCAACATTTTGGATTGAAATATCCTTAAAAAGAGCCAGAATTGGAGGACTTGATAGGATAGTTTCAGTAATTCGAGACATCACTGATAAAAAAGAAGATGCCATTCAACTGACACATTATCGAAATCATTTAAAGGATATGGTTCAGCAAAAAACGTCCGAACTTATAAATGCTAATGAAGAGCTTCATTCACAAAATGAACTCTTAGCACAGCAAAAGGAAGAACTGGTTTCTTTGCTCAATAAACTAAAAACGACCCAGGAACAGTTAATTCAATCTGAAAAAATGGCTTCTCTTGGTGTTCTGGCCGCCGGGGTGGCGCATGAAATTAATAACCCGCTGAATTTTATACAAGCAGGCGTTGGTGCGCTTGAAAACTATTTTTTTGAAGAATATAAAATTTCGGCACCTCATATTAAGCCTGTGTTTGAAAACATATATGTAGGAATTACGCGTACAACCAATATAGTCAGTAGTTTGAGCCAATATAGTGGCTTAGATTTAAGTTTTTCAGAAATAACTGATATTCATTCAATTATTGATAGTTGTATCACACTTATTCATACTAAAGAGCATCCAAAAATTGAAATCAAAAAAAATTATACCGGCCATTCAATATCCCTTCAAGGAAATGCAGCAAAATTAAACCAATTGATATTAAATGTATTAACCAATGCTGTTCAGGCAATAAAATCAGAAGGCTTAATAAAAATTGAAACTTCTGTAAATAAAAATAAACTTTTAATAGCTATTGAAGATAATGGAATGGGAATACCAAATGATATTTATTCAAAAATTTTCGATCCGTTTTTTACAACAAAAGAAGTTGGAAAAGGAGCAGGGCTGGGTCTTTCTATTGCTTTAAAAATAGCTAAAGAGCATAAAGGCGATATAGATTTTGAATCAAAAAAAGGTAAAGGTACCCGGTTTATTATTAAGCTTCCATTAATAGATTAAATTTTAATAAATTGACCATATAAAATAGCATGCTTAGGACAATTTTGATATTTAAAATAAAAATCTGAATTCAATTTTTTTTATTTAATTTTAAAACAAAAAATGGAACGGGTAAAGTTTATCAAAACTAAGGGCGAAAATATTTTTTATATGGATTTTTCAAATGCAAAAGCCCCGGCTGAAATTACTAAAGTAATAGAGGAAAGCATTTCATACATTCGCAAACAGCCACACAACTCAGTAGTTGGATTAAC
>JARGGF010001134.1 GCA_029210905.1 Bacteroidales bacterium
ATATGAAACATTAGATTTATACATTCAGATTAGTATTATATCTTATATATTTTTCGCAATTCCATTAATGATAATATATAATGAATTAAAAAATAATAACAAATAATTCTAATTTTTAATCATTAATAACGTTAATAAAATAATAAATAAATATTCAATTTATTTTTGCGGACTTTTTTGTTAGTTGCATTCTACATGTTATACTGAAATCTACATAACTATTTTCAAATCGTCATAAAAAATCAAAACCAGTCTTTTGAAATGGTTAATTATTTATGCCAATAGTAAAATACTAGACTTCATTTTAAAATATTTCATCGATTATTAGGCTTTTAGTTAGTTAATTAGTAAAAAAACCAGCATGACTTTAAGAAAAAAACTATTGGCATTAATTAGCGTTCCTGTTATTTTGTGCTCGGCCATAGCCATAATAATTGCCGCTATAAAAATTCAGAACCAGGGCATTGATAACCTTGTTGACAAAAGCATGGCAGTTTTGTCGCTGCATATTGAGGAATTTGTAGTGAACCATCAGGATGATGTGAGTGTATTTGAGCAGGATAACAGTAATTACATCAATTCTGAAAATGATTCTATTACACGTAATTACAAATTCAGAATTGCCTCCCCTGATCCCAAAATCGACAGGCATAAATCACTTTCGAAAGATCAGCAGTTTATTGACCGGTTCCGAAAAGAAAAATTGAATCAAATTGTTAACATTGATAAAGAAAATGACTCAATTTTTGTGATGAAGCCCATTTACCTTGATGAATTAAAAGGGTGTCTGGATTGCCATAAGTCAAAAACGGAAACTGCAAATTCAGAAAATGTTGTCAGAGGTATATTTGTAATGGGTTCCTCAACAAAAAACACGCAAAAGCAGGTAAAATCATCAATTTTAGAAATTGGAATTGTGGGCGCCATCATTACTATAGTTGCCATACTTTTTGGATATTTATTTATAGTTAAGGTTTTGGCAGCCATCAGGCAGATTAATTCTGTGAGTAGGAAGGTTTCAGAAGGAGATTTGCAACAAAAAGTGAACATCAATAGCAAAGATGAGCTTCAAGAGCTTGGCAATTACATAAATGTAATGATTAGTGCGCTAAAAAAAATTATTCAGGGTGTAAATGGAGCCGCTGGTAACTTCACACTGTCGTCAAGAGAAATTGCAAATACTTCCACTGCTATTTCCCAGGGTGCCAATGAATCAGCAGCTTCTATTGAAGAGGTTTCTGCATCGATGGAACAAATGACCTCAAATATTGAAATGAATGGACAGAATGCAGCACAGACTGAGAAAATTACCGTTACGGTAAATGAAGGAATCAGAATGGCAGCAAAACGTTCGGAAAAGGTAGTGGATGCAAACAGATCTATAGCAAATACCATTAAGGTGATTAATGATATTGCTTTTCAGACCAATATTTTGGCACTAAATGCTGCCGTGGAAGCAGCCAGGGCTGGTGACCAGGGTAAAGGCTTTGCGGTGGTGGCATCGGAAGTAAGAAAATTGGCGGAAAGGAGTAAAGTTGCTGCTGATGAGATAGTTAAGTTAACAGCACAAAGTTTTGAAATTGCTGATGATGCCCAGAAAAAAATGCTGGAATTACTGCCCGAACTTGAAAAAACCAACGTAATGGTGCGTGAAGTTTCTAATGCAAGCTCTGAGCAGATAATGGGGGCCACGCAAATAAATATGTCCATTCAGCAATTGAACTCCGTTACCCAACAAAACGCATCAGCAAGCGAGGAATTATCATCAAGAACTGATGAGCTGGCTACTCAGGCGCAGCAGCTAA
>JARGGF010001135.1 GCA_029210905.1 Bacteroidales bacterium
CAAAGGTTGCGAGTGAATTCCATTGAATTTCAATAATTTTGTCTTCGGCACTCTCGTAAATAACATATATTGCATCATAATTGTTTGCTTTGTTGTTTGTGAAGTTAATGTAACTGTCTTCGTTGTTGTCATTGTTTAGTATGTTAGTATAAGTAATGTCAGATGTTCCAATTTTATAGTTTTTATGCCATACAATTTCATACATTTCATTATTATCGGTAGGCGATTGATACATTATCCAATAACCGCCTGTTCCATCGGGTGCTGAAATGCCTGTAAACCATTTAAAACGTGAAAAAGACCCATTGCCGGTTTTAGAAATATACATGTCCCATTTTACCAGATCCCCTTCAGTACTTGCCTCAAGTTCAGCTTTGTAAACCGTTGAAATTGCAGTAAAATCGTAGGACCATCTCCATAAATTTTCGTTTACCTGAATTCTTTCATGTTTAATAGCTTCTTTAAAACTGGCTATTGGCACAGCCAGGTTTATCCCTATGATTGAATTCCAAACCCCCACATATATTGCAGAAACCCCAAACCATAAATATGATTTTTGCGCAATATTCTCTGTTTTATCAAGGAAACCATCCATTGGTAAAATAAAAGACTCGCTGGGTGGAAGTTCCGGTTGGGCAGGATTTTGCTCATCTGTTTTTTTACAGCTACTAAAAATAACCCCAATACTTACAATTAGAATTACCAGCATTACACTTTTTATTTTAGTTTTCATCTGTTTGTATTTTATGTGATTTATCATGTTAAAATTTTTGTAATTACTCTTCTTTAATTTTTTTTGATCTCTTTTTTAAGTTTGGTTTGATTATCAGTAGGGGCGGCATGGTGTCACCTAATAAAAAGCCCCAGGCTTTTAACGACTCTATATTGTCGAGAAGGAGTTTCAAAATGGCCAGAACTGGTATGGCTAAAAACATTCCCGGTATCCCCCATAGTGCATTTCCAATAATAACCGCAATGATTGAGAAAAGGGCATTAATTTTCACTTTTGAAGCTACTATTTTTGGGACAATATAATTATTATCAACAAGTTGAATAAAATAGTAGCTTATCATAATATAAAAAGCATACCATCCTGAAGATTTGGTGGCAAGCGCAACTATCATGGGCAAGGCCACACCAACAATACCTCCAATATATGGGATCATATTAAGCAAAGCGCCAATTATAGCCAGTACAATTGCATAATCAATTCCTAATATCAAAAGAGTAATAGTATATAATACCGCAATAATTGCGGCCTCAATAATCAAACCGATAAGATAACGTTGAATAACTATTTTAGTTTGAATAATTATATGGTTGACTGCATCTATTTTGCTTTCACCAAAAAGCATTCTGATAAACTCTATCAAAAGCGGATGGTAATACAATATCATGAAAATATATACTGGGATTAAAAGCATAATTACCAGTCCGTTACCAGCTGAAAGAAGTGTCTGGCCTAATGCTGCATTGCCTCTGTTAAGAAGGTTTTCTTTTGTTTCGTCAATCCACAGACGTATATTTTTTGTCCTTATATCGAAATATTGCGAGATCCAGGTAATAGACTGGTTAAGCAATTCTGTGAATTTATCTACCAATAAAGGCCATGATTCGCTAAAACGACTTGCCTGTGAAAACATAAAAATGGCAAATCCTGCCAGAATAATAAAAGTAAGCAACATGGTAATTATTATGGCTACTACACGGTTTACTCTAATACGAACAAAAAAGGTAACTAAAGGGTGGAGAACAATGGCAATTATGGTTGCAAAAACCAGGGGAACAATAATCTGCCTGGCAA
>JARGGF010001136.1 GCA_029210905.1 Bacteroidales bacterium
ATTAAAAAATTCCTTTTCATGATTAAAATATTGATAAATTAAAAATTTGCTTATGGGCAAAAGTAAACAAATATCAAAAATATAATGATTTTTTTTGTGACTACCGGAATTTGCATTTTAGGTGGAACTCCTTCAAAGTTTTTAAGTCTTCAATATTTTAGTACGCTGCTTCAAATACTCAGTTTACCAGAATATTTGTTAAACCATTACTAATCTTGCCTTTAATAATTCTTCCCCTCCTCATCAATCATAGGTACAAAACGCACTGCAAGTGTTTGTTTCTTTACTAATTTTCCACTTTTTTTGGTGAGTAAAATTAGTTGTTGGGCAAATCGCTGCCCTACCGGAATTACCATAATTCCTCCCTCGGCTAGTTGCTCTTTTAAGGCTTCAGGTATGTGTGTTGGAGAGCAGGTAACAATAATGGCATCATAAGGTGCGTGTTCTTTCCAGCCCTGGTAACCATCGCCAACTTTAACTTCTATGTTTTTGTAACCCAACTCTTTCAGAAGTTTTTTTGCTTTATTGCCCAATTTATCAATTACTTCAATAGTATAAACCTGCTTTGCCACTTCACCCAATATTGCAGCCTGATAACCTGAACCCGTTCCGATTTCCAGAACTTTTTCATCTCCACTAAGTTTCAGTATTTCAGTCATATATGCTACAATATATGGCTGGGAGATGGTTTGTCCCTCACCAATTGGCAGTGGGCCATCATCATACGCTTTTGAAAGATAATTCCTGGGTACAAACTGGTGTCGCTCCACTTTTTGCATGGCTTCAAGAACTTTGGCATCTGATATACCCCTCGCCTTAATCTGTTTTTTTACCATTTGCTCACGCAGCGATTTGTAATCCTGTCCTGGCAAATCAATGAATGATAAGCTCATAAGCAAAAAAAATATTATTTTAGTTAATTTCATGGCAATTATTGAAATTTGTTTTTTCCTTTAATTGGCAAAATCTTAATATACGGTATTTCTAGTTAAAATCAAAACATGCTAAAGGATAATTTGTAATTCAATGCAGTTAAGTCAAGACATTAAAATTATTCAACGTCATTGCGATCCGCCGACTTAAATCTTAAATCATTATTCGTTAATCGATATTCAGATTTCAAAAATGTTTTAAACAAAGATCGCAAAGTTTCTCCTTTCATAGGCTTTGCTGATTATAAATTTAAATCTTACCACTTTTAATGACGAAAAAATTGCTAACTTAACAACATAGATTTGTAATTTCTAAGCTTTTGCTTACTTTTGAGTACAAAATATAAAATATGCTAAAATCTATGACCGGCTTTGGAAAAGCCACCAGCGAATACAAGGACAAGAAACTGACTGTTGAGATAAAATCACTCAATAGCAAACAGAGTGATGTAAATGTAAGAATGCCTTTGCAATACAGGGAAAAAGAATTGGTTCTTCGAAATGAGGTAATTCAAAAATTAAACCGTGGCAAAATAGATCTTTCCATCTGGATTGAAGGAAATGATGCGGACAAAACGGTACAATTTAACGAAAGTTTGATTAAAGATTATTACATACAACTTGAAAGAGTTAGTAAAATGATTGGGCAAAAACTTGAAAATGAACAGGTAATGCAATTGATTATGCGATTGCCCGATGTACTTAAAACTGAACTGAAAGAACTGGATGAAAACGAGTGGAAAAAGATCGATGAAAAGACAAGAGGGATCGCTCAGAATGTTTTTGATTTAATTAAGAAAAAAATAAAAGATCCTGATACTTTGAATAAAATAAACCGATTAATTCCCGGATTGCTGAAGATCATCCCG
>JARGGF010001137.1 GCA_029210905.1 Bacteroidales bacterium
TGTAAAACAAGTACTTCGTTAATTAATTTCTCTATTGATGCTTTTATCTTATCCTGATTTATTTTATAATAACCATGAAGGTTTCTTTGAATTGCATTTTCAGACATTAAATAATTGAATATTATTACTTTAGACTGAGAAAAAGAGCTTGATTTTCCAAATCGTAAAGTCCTGAATATTTCAGAAAGAAATACGATGTAATTGCTATTTAAATCTTTAATTTCACCTACTGAGTACAATTTTTCTGCAATATAAAGGCTCATAGCATATGCTTTAACCAGGTCCATTAATGTTGCATATTCTTTTAAAGTACTTCGCACAGGTTCACCGGTTATCAGCACCTCCTTAATTCCCAGGCGAATGCCTAGTTCTGAAAACAAATTATTTTGGAAAAAAGCTTCTTTGCTAAGCAGGTTTTGTTGTTCAGGATCAATAATAAGTTTTGCTATTGGAAGGAGAATATTTTGATATTTTGCATCAATAATATTTTTAAACTGAATTATCACCCTTTTTTTTGATGCTGTTTTATTGAAAGCCGAAGGATAGGTGACAGAAATTGAATATCCGCCTGCTTTTGCTGCACCACCACAATCCAGGATGTTTGCTACTGATAAACCTGAAATGTATTCAGGATCTTCGTGCCGGTATATTTCACTTACCGGCAAGGCTTTTTGCAAATAAGGCAGCATTAAAACATATTTAGCATATTCCCTGGTTTGAACAGAGTCTTTTATAAAAAGAAAAGATTCGAATTCTGCTTTAAATCCTAAAAGTCTGTCATCGAAAATTTCGATAGGTCCGGCAATAAAATCAAGATGATTGTTTTGGGTTTCGAGCCAGGCTGCATCGCTTATTTCATATTCATCTGTTAAAAAAGATTGCGATTTTAAGTTCAGGTATTTTTTATAAGCCGGGTCCAGGCAAATTGTAGCGGCCTTTTTAAATAGCCCTGAAATTTGTGCCATCTCCTGCGGTCTGGCTTTGGAATAGGGTATGGTAATTAAATTACCCTCATCGTTTCGTCTTATAAAATTAAATGGTGAAGTTTTGGATGAATCTTCAAATCCCATAAATTCTTTTTTTTCCATATCAGCAGGATAAAAGTTCGCCCCTAATGGTTTATTTCCAATTCCATCAATAAAAGGATCGTTATTTTTAAACCGGCTCCAAGGGCCAAAATTAATTTCCAACAACTGATTTAATATGCTGTCTTTCTGTTTTGGCAAAGAATCCCTTATTCCATAAGACTGGAACCAAAAAAGTTCATCTATTTTATTCCCAATTTCTTTAAAAATTGGAATGATTTGCTTTTCATTATCTGTAAGGATATTTGTATCCAAATTCAAACTAACTAATTTATAATCAGCTAGTAAATGTTCGTAATTCTTGTATTGCTGGTTCCTTTCATCATCAGATTGTACATTGTTGCAAGCTGAAAAGACCAAGGCAAATGTTATCATTGACAAGATAAATTTTTTCATTGGGTCATTTTTTTATAATACTACAAAAAGCATGCTTCTATTTGATTATTACGATATTTTTAGCATTTTCCTTATATCCGCAAAACATCGGATAAGTAGTTGATAACTAAGTGTTCATAATAATATTATGTAATATTTTGAAAACAGTTATCCGATGTTTTTCAATAAGTTAAGCTCTTTGTTGTGGATTTAAGGTTTTTAATAAACATAAAAATAAGGCATAATCACCATTAATGGATACAAAAAAGTAAAAATCCACGCCCAGAGGACGTGGCATTGTGTTTACCCCTGGAAGGGGTAAGGATGCCTTAGCCCTC
>JARGGF010001138.1 GCA_029210905.1 Bacteroidales bacterium
GAATAAACAGAATAAACAGAATAAAAGATTATCATTATCCATTCGCGATTTACTCCAAAATCTGTAGCAAATCGCAAATGAAAGTTGTTACGCAGCTAATTCAAAATCAATTAACAGATTTGCTTAAAGAATTTCCAACATACTTCATAAATTTGCTCAAAAACCATATATGATTGTCGATGCCTTAAAAAGTCAAATCGATCTATTTAAATCCATATTCAAAGGCAGGGAAGATGTTTTTGCTATTCGTTGGGAAAAGGGCAGTAATAGTGGGTACATACCTGCCTATCTTTATGATATTTACCGGTATCGCATCCATAAAATGAAAGGTGGAACCCTTCAAAATTTTACTGAAAAAACTTACCTGCCATATTCTGAAGAACAAATTGCCAAACACCTCAAAGGCCAACAATTAATAGGTATTTACCCGTTATTAAAGGATAATACATCATGGTTTATTGCTGCCGATTTCGATAAATCTGGTTGGGAAGACGAATGTAAAGCTTTTATTAATTCATGTACAGAAAATAATATTCCTGCTTATCTAGAACGCTCACGCTCTGGTAAAGGTGGACACGTCTGGATATTTTTCGACCAGCCTTATCACGCTGTAAAAAGCAGGAAGATTTTCATTTCACTTCTGCAGAAAACCGGATCATTTTCAATATTTGATAAAAGCTCTAGTTTCGACAGACTTTTTCCTAACCAGAATTCTTTATCAGGAAAAGGTTTAGGAAACCTGATTGCACTTCCATTGTATAAACCAACATGGGATTTAGGCAACAGCTGTTTTATCGAGCAGGATACTTTTATGCCAGTTACCAATCAGTGGGAGTTTCTAAAGACTATAAAAAGAGTTTCAACAAAAGAACTTGATGAACTCTACACCAGAATCTTACCAGTATCAATCAATTCTGTCGTGCAATTTCAATCTGATCAAGACAAAACCGGGAAATTAACAATCAGGCTAAATAACAATGTTCAAATAAGCCGCAAAAATATACCCCTGCTGCTCATTTCGTTCCTGAAAGATGAACTTAATTTCGTGAATACTGCGTATGTGATAAAAAAGAAAATGGGGAAAAATACCTGGGGTACAGAGTATTATTTCAAATGTATCGAAGAAACTGAAAATGATGTAATTATTCCCAGAGGTTCAGTTGGGAAATTACTTCGATTTTGCAAGGAGAATAAAATAGAATACGAATTTCTGGATGAAAGACAAAAGAAAAGCCCCGTTTCATTCTCATGTGATATTCATCTGCGTGACTATCAGATGCCAGCCATTGAAGCGGCCACAAAAAAGGATATAGGCGTTATTGTGGCACCGCCAGGAACTGGAAAAACGGTAATTGCACTTAAAATAATTGTAGAAAAACAACAACCTGCTTTAATTATTGTGCACCGAAAACAATTAGCAGACCAGTGGATTGAAAGAATACAAACATTTCTGGGAATTCCAAAAAATGAAATAGGCGCAATTGGGCAAGGTAAAACTAAACCTGGTAAAAAAATTACCATTGCTATGATTCAAAGCTTGCGAAAAGAATTGGCTAAACCTGATAGTTTATTTCAAAATGCATTTGGGACTATTATTGTTGATGAATGTCATCATGTTCCTGCAGAATCATTCCGAAATGCAATAAGCTTGTTGAATACCTTCTATATTTATGGTTTAACAGCCACCCCAATTAGAAAGTATAATGATGTAAAATTGATATTTATCCATTTAGGAGAAATAATTTCAGAATTAAAGGCCCAGGATTTAAAATCGCATAAAAGTGCCCGGGTTATAAT
>JARGGF010001139.1 GCA_029210905.1 Bacteroidales bacterium
AATGTGTACCGACTGGGTTGCTTCTCATTTTGCATCAAATGTTCCGGTTTCTGTTTTTACTGGTCCTGGAAACAATGGTGGAGATGGACTAGCTATTGCCAGGATGCTTGCTGATAGAGGCTATAGCGTGAAAGTTTATATTTGTGGGAACAAGTTGTCTCCTGATTCCTTGATTAATTATGAGCGCTTGCTGATTCAAAAACTCACTTTTATTAAATTCATTATTGCCCCTGAAGACTTTCCAAGACTAAAATCAAATGAGATAATCATTGATGCACTATTTGGTTCTGGACTCACCAGGCCGGTTACAGGCATATTCAGGGACATTATTCAATTTTTAAATAAATCAGCTTCAAAGATTATAGCTATCGATATTCCATCTGGTTTTTTTAGCGAAGATAATTCGCAATTAGAAAGCAGTCTGGATGGAGGATATGTTAATGCAGTAAGAGCAGATTTTACGCTAAGTTTAGAATTACCCTTTCTTTCATTTTTATTTCCTGATGCACAATATCATGTTGGTGAGTTGGTAATTTTACCGATAGGTCTTAGCAAAACATATTTAAATGAGATAGAAACTGATTTTTATTACGTAGATGCTGAAATGGCCAAAGGTTTGGTTAAAAAGCGCCAAAAATTTGACCATAAAGGTTCTTATGGTCATGCACTTATTATTGCCGGGAGTTATGGAAAAATGGGGGCTGCCATTTTAGCCTGTAAAGCTTGTTTAAGGGCAGGGGTTGGTTTGCTTACCGTTCATGTTCCGGTTACTGGCTATGAAATTATGCAAATGGCCGTACCCGAAGCAATGACCTGTATTGATGAATCGGGCACGCGTTTTTGTAAAACAGAAGAACAAGGCAATTATACAACAATCGGTATTGGTCCTGGCTTGGGGACAAAAAAATCTACTGTTGAATTATTGGATAAATTACTTCAAAATTCCAATAAACCCTTGGTAATTGATGCCGATGCCTTAAATATTATTGCTGCCAATAAAGAAATGCTTAAGAACTTGCCTGTTAACAGCATTTTAACTCCTCATCCCGGTGAATTTAGCAGGCTTGTGGGTGAATGGACCAATTATTTTCATAGGTTGCAAATGCAAATAGAATTTGCCAAAAAATATAAAGTTTTTCTTATACTAAAAGGTGCAAACACTTGTATTGCAACACCTAAGGGAATATGTTATTTTAATTCAAGTGGAAATCCGGGCATGGCTACTGCTGGGAGTGGAGATGTATTAACCGGCATTTTAACCTCTTTGGTTTCACAAGGTTATACACCTGAAAATGCCGCAGTATTAGGTGTATATATACATGGCATGGCTGGTGATATTGCATCAGAGGTCAAGGGCCAACAAGCTTTGATTGCTGGCGATATCATTGATAATTTGGGAAAATCTTATCTTCATTTAAGTAACTTATAGGCTTTAATAAACGACTAATATCCAATTTCCAATGATCAGGTAAGACCATCTCAGTTTACAAACAACCTTCAGTAACACCCTGATAATTAAGTTAAAGGACAGAAGTTCTTAAATTATTCATCCCTCGACTCCATATATTCACGGACCAATTTTTCTGCTTTTTCAAAATTCTCAGCTGATACGTATATTTGAGTTCCTGCAATTGCATTTGGATCTACCCATCCTGCCAGGATGCTTTCATCAAGTTTATTTTTAATAATTGTACCAATTCCATGAGCCTCTATATGCTGTTTAATAAAACTTGCATCAACTGTTGAACCAGAAAAAACCTCATAAATATCCTGCATTGTTCTTATTTTTGATTTATT
>JARGGF010000113.1 GCA_029210905.1 Bacteroidales bacterium
AGTGCAGTATGGAATGTGCGAAATTACTTGGTGGAAACATTAAAGCCTTATTATACGAATAAAAACGAAATTGTAGATTTGTTCTATGCCATAAGTCAATGTCACGGATGGATAAGGACGACAAAAACAAGGGTTACCGTAAGGATAGAGCCATTGCAGCAAGCAAGCCGCAGGGCAGCCCAGGAGCAATTATGCAAAAAACTAACAGCAATGTGCATTCAGACACCAACAGGTAAATTTATGGAAATGGAAGTTGGGTATGCACCTATATAAATTGTCCATTTTTTTTATCAAATTTGACCTTTTTCGAGAGGTCTGAATTAAGGATGGATAAGATTTATTCAAATATGAATTAAATATTAGGATTGAAAATTGGGCATTAGTCATTAAATCTGCCATTCATCTCACCAAATTAATGGATAACAATTCTACGGAATAAAATTTATCAACTGCCTAAAATTCTTAATAATGTAAATAATATTCAATTTCCCATTTAATTTTTATATATTACAAGTAAATCAAGGAAATGATGGTAGGATTTGCCTAGACAAAAGCATGTATATTATTTTGTTTCAGGATGATTCTATTTTTTCTTGATTGGCATTATCCTCCATTGAAGATAATTATTTGAGTTAGGCTAACAGTACATTAAATTTGGTTTATGTTTCGATTTTTATTTCTGTTTTACTTATTTCTGTTTTTATCCACGTCCTCTGGGTTTGCTCAAAGAACCATGCTGGAGCATATCCGACAAGAAGATGGTTTGCCTAGCGACATGGTTAAATCGCTTGTTATGGATAGTGATGGTTTTATTTGGGCAGGTACTGATGATGGGGTGGCTAAAATAGAAGGTGCAAATTTTGTAACAGTTGTTGAGCGTGAACATTTCTTTGATATGTATAAGGCTATTATTTTGAGCAAAAAATTTGGCTTGGTAGCTGCAACTGATTCTGGGTTGATTAATATCAAACAAGTTTATACAGGGATACAGAGTAAATATCTGAAAAATAGTTTTAATTTATCCAATTTGCCACATTTTCGATTCCCAAAAAATGTATTTGAATCAACTGATTCTTCACTGTGGATTTCATACCCTGACCAGGTAGTTCGGATAAAAAGTCAAGCTGTATCGGTCTTAAATTTTCCCCAAAAAAATCACACCTACAATTTTTTTCGCAGCTATCAGGTTATTGAACCAGACAGCAACCACTTATTCATACTTTCGCAAAAAGGCTTTCTATATTCTTTAAATAAAGGAAATGATGAAATCAATGAAGTTCCCTGGAATTATGCAGGCACTGAAATATTTACTGTTTGCAAAATAAATAATCAACAATTTTTAATAGGATGTAATGCAGGTTTACTTCAAATGAATTTTGAAAACGGAAAGCTAAAGGATGTCATAAATCTTGGGTTTAGTTTTCCTGTATCCGTTATTTTGCAAAAAGACAAAAACCATTTTGTACTTGGTACCTGGCTCGAAGGAGCCTATGAATATAGTATAGAAGAAGGAAATCCCACATACTCTTTACTTGAAGGTACTTCAAAACTTAGGATTTACGATATTTTAGCAGATAAGCAAAATCAGGTATGGCTGGCAACCGATTTCGGTATATTTATATACAGAAAGCTGGTTTTTGATTTGCCTTTTAAAAATTTGTCTAAATCAAATATTAAAAATATTGTACCAGCACCTGATGGTATCATGTATTTTACCGAAGGGGAAATAGTCTACCGTGTTGATAATGAAGGGCATTTAAGTAAATACTACAAATCAAAACATGGTGAAATTACCTCTCTTGCAATTTGCAAAGAATCACTATTGATTGGAACAATTAAAGGCTATATTATTTATAAAAAATTTAATGGTACAACCTCAATGTTTAATTTTTCAAACGCTGGTAAGGAAATATATAGCATAGCTATTGATAAAAATTTGAACATTTTATTTTTGCAACCACGTGCAAGCGGCCCCACGGTACTTATGATAAATAAAAATGGTGATGTGTTTAACCTTACCCCGAAAATAAACCCTGGAGCGGATTTTAATTTTAATGCATTAAAAATTTCCCCGATGGGCGATGTGTACATTGCAGCCGGAGGTGTTAACCAATATTTATACAAATACAATAATGAAAAAGGGACTGTTGATAATTTGAGTGTCCCAATTAAAACATTGGATGGAGGCCTTTTGTGGAACTTTGATCTAAAATTTATAAATAACCAAACTTTATTGTTGGCAAGTCATAAGGGTATATATAAATATCAGAATAACACAATGATACAATATAATCTTGGTTTTCAAACTAATAAAGTTACTGTTGCTGTTGCATCCGACAATAAAGAACGGGTGTGGTTAGCTGCTCATAATGGTATAATTTGTTATGAAAATGGTACTACCATGCTTTATAATGAAGCCGATGGCATACCGAATAAATTAGTTAACGGTGGCTGTTTATATATTGATTCAAATAACAATCTATGGGCAGGTACAGCAGAAGGAATGATTTATAGTAAAATACCTGATGAAATTAAACCATCAACGCAGCCCATTATTTCGAGTATTAAAAAATCAGGCCTGCCCATTGAAATAGTTAATGAGAATAGGTTTCTTCAAAACAGCCTGCTTAATTTCACCTTCGCCTCAGCCGACTATCCTTCAAAATACATTCTTTATCAATACTCATTAAACAAGGATAATGCTAAAGATGAATGGATAGATATGGATAAGAGAAAAGATTATCTATTTTTCGACAATTTAAAAAAAGGGGATTACACCTTAAAAGTAAGAGCTAAAAATAAAGGTCACTATACTTGGAGCAAGCCCACCCATTATCGCTTTAGTATATATAAAATTTGGTATACCCGGCCCGAAATTATTGTTGCAATTAATTTGCTTATACTTTTTCTGGCTTATATATATCTCCATTTCAACCGTATAAAAAGTATTAAAAGAAGACATCAACTTGAAGAAATAATTTCATTGAGAACCAGTGAGTTAGTAGCTCAAAACCAGGAATTGTTAAAAACACAAAAACAACTTATCCAATCGGAAAAGATGGCTTCTATTGGTCTACTTGCTGCAGGTATTGCTCATGAAATAAACAACCCGGTAAATTATGTAAGTGCAGGAATATCAGTTTTAAAGAAATCACATAAAAAACTTAGAGACTATTTGAATGCCTACAGGGTGCTTTTTAAAAATGCCAATATTAAAAGAAGTGAATACCTGCAGATTCCTGATGAAAACCAAATTGAGTTATCCCTTGAATCAACTGACGATATGTTTAAAACCATTGAAGAAGGTATTGGTAAAACCATTGATATAGTGCAAAGTATTCGGGTATTTTCAAGTAATTCCGAAAATACTTTTGTCGAGATTGATATACATGAGATCATTGATAGCATTCTTTTAATATTGTACAACCAGTATAAAAATAGAATTGAAATAGTAAAAGAATATGCATTACAATCCAAAATAATTGGTGTTTCAGTAAATATTCAACAAATAATTATGAACCTGATAATCAATGCAATACAAGCTATTCCTGAAAAGGGAACTATACGAATAAAGACTCAGATGGATAGTAAAAATAAAAATTTCATCATTTCTGTTAAAGATGATGGTATCGGGATTCCAATTGAAATTCAGGATAAATTATTTGATCCTTTCTTTTCCACAAAAGAGGTTGGCAAAGGAACAGGTTTAGGTCTTTATCTTACCTATTCTTTTGTAGAACAGCATCATGGCAGTATAAAAATAGTATCGGAACCAGGCAAAGGTGCTGAATTTATTGTGGAGCTACCAGCGCAAAGCACAAAAAATCTACCCAACTAAATAAGGTAAAAAAGTCATAATACATAGTTGTTACATCCGCTTCACGGGACAATATTCGGAAAAAACTTTAATTTTGGGAATAGAATAGTATATTTAGATAAAATAAAATATATGGATTTGATTAACACATCTAAACTAAACTTATGAATAAATTTATATATTTAATTTTTATATTCGTATTTCCAGTGATATAATAAGTTCTTCTGCTCGCTGGTCTGAACAAATTCATCTAATACCCCTGATTGTTTATCATAAAAATAAAAGCTTGTAATTTTCTGTTTTACGATTCTTGGCACTAAAAAAATGGATTCCCACAACAATATTTTTCATCATAACAGGCATAGTCAGTGTCGTTCAAAGCTTTCACCGACGGTGTCTTTTTAGCGATGCTGTCAATATATAAACATAATTATTTTGCTACTTGTTTAACAGCCACATAATCAAAGTAATCGCCTGCCTCAAGAGAGATTGTCATTAATCTTTCGGCTCCTGTCTCGTTTTTTAATAGTTTAATAAACAGGGTGTTTTTATTGCGTCGTTCTATAATAAAGTCTTCTTCTGCAATTGTGTATGAGTCCGATTCCAGGTCAACCTCTTCACTGCCATAATACATATAAATGCTGTCATTATATGAGATTCCATCAATCCACCACCAATTTCCCCCGGTTGTTACTATTGCTGAATCTGTATCTGCACTTAATTCAATATTTCGTGTGGATAACAAAATATTATCGTCCCATATTCCCAGTGGTTCTTTAATTGTACAAGAACTAATTAAAAAAATACTCAATAAAAAAATAGCAGCCTTTTTCATAATTTTACAATTTGCGTTCAATTATCCATACGCAAAGTTATGGATAAATGTTGCAACCAGCTTTAAAATATTTTGAAAATTGTTAAAGCATAGGTGGTGTCACTCAAAGCGACGCTGTCGATATGTTTAGATATTGTCCAGCGACTACTTTATTCACAAGTTTCCCGTTTCTTTTTCCTGCAAAATCAAGTGCTGAAGAATACTCCCAGTCTGTTTCCGACCTTACCAGGCCAGCATTTACCGGATTTTGATGGATGTATTCAAAACATATTTGCGGGTATTGCCTTTCGGAGTCAACTATGTTTATTAAGTTACCTACATTGGTGTTGTAAAAAGAGGGGGTAATTCCGTTGGGACAGTTTATGCATTGGGCTTTGGTGGCTTCCCTGAAAAGTTTCCCGGTTCGGTTTCTCTGTTTATTAATTGCATTAGTGTAGGAGCGGAGCATGATGCCAATAGAATCGTTGAAGGAGCGTTTTTTAGCTTGAGAACCGACGGTGTCGCTTTGAGCGACGCCGTCGATAAAATCAGACTTATTACCAGTCCACCTCGTCCCTGCTTACCGGCATGGTCATGCATCTGGCACCGCCACCACCACGGGCAAGTTCAGAACCTTCAATACAAATTACGGCTTTTTTGTGGTCGTCAAGATTGGTTTTGCCGCTAATAATGTCTTGCGATGGGATTACATCAAATCCTGCTTTATTAAGTTCTTCTATAGTGTTGTAATTTCTTCCATATCCAAGCACCTTTCCTGGCGCTACTGCAAAAAAGTTAGCCCCACTGTGCCATTGCTCGCGCTCTTGTGTCCAAACATCTTTTGTTCCTCCGCAAATCACCGGTTTTAAATCCATACCCAGGGTTTTTAAAACCGCTGGTATGCTTTCTACCGTATCAATTGATTGAACCTGTCCATTATCAATTTTCACGTGGATGGTCTGATATTTATTAGGTTTCATTATTAATGGTTCGTAGACCATACAGGTATCCTTATCAAGCAGGGTAAATACCATATCGAGGTGGATAAAAGATTCCGGACTAGGTGGCAATTCCTGAATGATTAAATCGCGCTTCAATTTCCTGTCTTTCAGTCTGTTGATGATAAAATCAATACCCTGGGTAGTTGTTCTGGAGCTGCTTCCAATCAGCATAATATCCTTTCGGGCAATTAGCACATCGCCACCTTCAACACTCAATTCAGGCACACAACCGTTACAGTCATCAGGGTTTATGGTTTGTGTAACAAAGTCAGAATGGTTGTTAAAAATAGTTTCCATAATCAGGCTTTCACGTTTGCGCACGCGACTGGCCATTCTGCCAATTAATATCCGGTCCCTTACTGCAATTGAAGAATCGCGGGTAAAGAAAAAATTATGCAGGGGTTGCAATGAGTATTTATCTTTTGCTAAAAATTTTGTCAGACTGTCCTTTTTCATTATAACACCTTCAATCAGTTGTCTTCCAAGTTCTTCCGAAGGCAGATCCAACAAATAATCTCTTATATCTATTACATTCTCGTTAGTACAAATCCGGTTTATGATATCAAACCGGACTTTATCATTTTTCAAAACGTCGTTGAGCAATTCACTTACCTCAAAAGTTTTCGTAATTTTTTCCAGTGCACCTTTTAGTTGCGTATATTCTTCGCGGGCAACAGTAAGGTTTAAAATATCACTGTAAAGGGCCCTTTGAGCCGTCTCCGGGGTCATATTTTGAAGTTCTTTGCCCGGGGTATGCAATATAACAGCATTTAATTTTCCAATTTCTGATGCAACATTAACTTGTATCTGCTTACTCATAAAACACGTTTTTTATAAATTGATTCTTCCTTTTTAAATTTTGAGGCAATCTCACCAAGCATCCCTTCGTGCCGGCCTATAATTAAGACGCCATCATCATTTAGATTATCGTAAAAAAATTCAAATAGTTTGTTCTGCAAATCATGGTTAAAATAGATAAGCACATTTCTGCAAAATATTAAATCGAATTTTCGTTCGAAAATATTTCCCTGTTTAACAATATCGTGTTTTAGGAAGGTAGGTTTATTAAGCAAAGGAGGCTTAATTTTTATAAGATTTTTTCTTCTGTTTATTACAAAATATTTCTGATAAGGAATTCCTGCATAATCTATATTCTCTTCTTCTGAGTGTTTCATTACCAGGTCGTAACTATCTATAAATTCGTCAATTTCCCTGAATTTGTATAAGCCTTTTTCGGCCACCTCAAGCACATCCTGATTAAGGTCGGTAGCAAAAACTTCAGTTTTAGAAAATAATCCCATTTCATTGAGCAATATTAGCGTAGAATAGACTTCTTGTCCGGTAGAGCACCCAATATGCCAGATGTTTATTTTTTCTTTTTCAATAAAATTTTTTAAGATTTTATATTTTAAAATATGCCATGTTTTGGTATCCCTGAAAATTTCGGTGGTATTTACGGTGATGTCCTTTACAAGTCTTTCCATGAAATCATTATTGGCAGTAATTTTTTCAATTAATTGATGAATGCTCAATTTATGATCATCCAATACTTTTTCAATTCTGCGTTGGAATGATTTTTCAGAGTATTGCTGAAAATCATAATCAGAATTTTGTTGGATAACCTCTATTAATACTGCTATATCTGGCTCGTGAACTTTCATTCATTTTTTTTGAAATTTGGCCAAAGATAGCGAAATTAAATGAAAATTTTATGGCATTTTTACCAGTTGAAATTTAGCATTTATCGCTTTTGTTTTTCAAAAATCTTCAAAGGGCTTTAAATTAAGAAAATTGCATATGAAATTTAATGATGCATGCCAGCTCACCAAATTAGCATCATTGACGTATTATTTCTTTTTTTCAATGGTTATCATATGGGTGGTGATTTTCAAATCATTTCTGATTTGCTGTATTTTAACCAGCCATTTTTTAAAGGCATCTGAATCAATAACCCTGGGTAGTTCATATTTGTTTTTTTCCAATTCAACCAGCAATTTATTGTTTTCGTCTTTGTTTAATATTGGCTTGTTGAGTGGCGTTTTTGAAAAGATGATGTAAAGCTGGTTAATGTCTTTTTCGCTTGAAGCTACAAGTTCATAAGTATCTTCAGCAAAAAAATCATCATCAAAGTAGTTAAAATCGGGTTTGTCTGAAAAAAAGATGTATTCCTTATCAGCGATTATTGGCATGGCTTCTTCAAGTCCGGCAGGCATTTTCCGATAAGGAAGTAGGCACTGTGCCTGATCGCCATCATCTAAAAAAATAGTAAGAAAACCATTTAGAGGAGCGCGAAAGTAAACAAACAAATCATCACCTTCGTAAAATTCAGTTACAGGTCGGATGATTTTTGAGGAGCTTAAAGGATAGGTTTCAACTTCTATTTTTGTATCAGTTAGTTCTTTTGCTTCAATTGTGAGGTTGCAATCAATGTATGTTATTTCCACTTTTTTACGGTCAATTTTCTCTTTCTTTTTTGATTCTTTAAAATCGGTTTTTAGAATTTGAATAATTTCACCTTTAACCGCAGTGTTACCAATCATTTTAAAAGTGGTATTGGTCTCCACTTTTTCTCCGGTTTTTTTATTTTCAATATAAATACTGTTACCTTGCATTACCAAAGTTCCAAATGCATTTTCGAGGGCATTTATTTTTGCCAGTTCCAAAGCCCTGTCCCTTGCCTGGGTGAGCGATTCGCGTTCAGGATACCATTGTACCTGAGCTTTTCCTTTGGTTTTTACAATTTTAATTTCTTGTGCCCGGCAAAAGGTGATTAGAGCAAGTGCCAGTAATATTAAACTTATGTGCTTCATATGGTATAATTTTGAAGAATTTTGGGCGAATTCAATTTTTTTTACAATTCAAAAATAGTCTATTTCTATAATTTCTCTTAATTTTAAGCCTACTATAACTATTACTTTTTTTATAACGATTTAGTTTATAATTTTATTTCAAAATATAAATTGCAGGCTGATAAATAGTTTGGAGTTTAACCAGAACCAGATTATTGCTATGGAAAGAATTTAAGTTTCAACAGCGGATGAGATTTAATTGGAGATAAAATGAAAATATCCATGTAAGAAAAAATTTATGCTCAAGGATAATGCTTCAGGCTCTATAATAATTCAGCAAGCAATTTGAATTTTTATTACCTTTACAAAAAATGTTAATTATGCTTACAAAGACCAATGTAATAAAAACATTATCTCAATTTCCAGAAAATTTTTCTATTGACGAATTGGTAGATAAAATGATTTTGCTGGATAAAATTGAAAGAGGAATCAAGGATGCTGAAAATGGTAAAACAATTTCGGATGAAGAGCTTGAAAAAAGGTTGAAGGAATGGTTAAAATAGTTTGGACCGAATTATCAGTTTTTGACTTAAAGGAAATTTTTGATTACATATCTAAAGATTCTAAAAGGTATGCAAAAAATCAAATTATAAGAATCAAAACAAAGACTTCAATACTGAAAACAAGTCCATTTTCAGGTCGAATT
>JARGGF010001140.1 GCA_029210905.1 Bacteroidales bacterium
CTGACAATTTTTTTACATTGGTCAACACTTTTCTAAACACCATGCCAATTTCAAGACCAGGAGTAGTAATTGCTTTTATCAATTCCTGCGTATAGGGGCTATTTTCACCTTCCCCATCTGATGCAACTGAGCCAGGTGCTGTGGAATAAGCTATTATTGAGCCTGTTCCATCTGAACTAATTTGTGCCAACCCTCTGTTTCCTGAACGGAAGCTTCGAATAAATGGATTATTCCGGCATGCATCCAAAATAACAATATTCATTCTGGTATTTGTGCTTTCCATGGCTTCAAGCACGGAATTTGCACGAATTGCCCTGTCCGGGATTTCAAATTCTTGTTTTATATCGTGTTTGACCGGAATTAAATAATTTTCGCCTTTAGACTGTACGCCATGTCCGGCATAGTAAAATAAGCCCACACCTTTATTTTCATCAAGTTTTGAATGAAATTCCCTAACTCCCTGACGAATAGTTGAAAGATCCCCATCCAGAACTTCTATTACATCAAAATTTAGTTTGCGCAATGTTTTGGCCATAGCACTGGCATCGTTTACCGGATTCTTAAGTGGGGCATCTTCGTAATTGCCATTGCCAATAACTAAGGCAGTCCTGTATTCGAAATTTATATCATTGTATATTATATTTCGGATTTCTGAGTCGGCTTTTTTTGTTTTGTTATTGGCTTTCAATTGTATCATATTACTACCTCTTTCAAGTGTAATTACCTGCTCAAAATAATAATCACATTTTTCAGTCTTCTGTAGTTTAAAACCTCTGTCTGGCCGGTATGGCTTATTGTTTACAAAAAGTTCTACTTTATCGATATTTATTGAAGAAATAATGCATGCTTTTAATGTACAATTACCTTCATTTACGCTGGTTTCAGTCATTTCAGGGTAGTGCCAGTTAACAGCTACCAAGGCCTCTGCTGCTTTAACTGATACAGTAAGACTGGCCAGATTTGAATCGAAGTTATTTGCTTCCCTTGCAACCAGTTCAAAGCTTATTTCTAAGTTCTCGAAACTGGTCCCTACATGAATTGGAATTTTTGCTTCTTTGATTTCTCCAATTTGAATATTCCCTATTGGAAATGATTTTTCGAAGGAAAGCCATGATTGAGATGGAGGGTTTGTATTTATCTGCATATTTACAGATTTAGCAGCGCTTTTACCAGTATTTTTTATTTTCACTTTCAGATAACAGTTTTCACCGGCATCGGCTATTTGGTTATTGTTTTCATCAGCAAACGTTATTTTTTCTATCACAAGTATCGGGGCATTATTAAATTGATATTCTTTTTTTCCCGATGATATTTGTGAGAACAAATTCCCGCATACTAAAAATAAGACGACAGAAAGGAATAATTTTTTTGTTTTCATCTGTTAATTTTTTAAATTATTTTCTAAAGTCAGATGGAACATCCACAATTAGAGCCATTAGAGCTTTTGACATTTGCTCAAAATAATCATGCCCTCGTGTGTTGATTTATATTCATGGATGTTTCATGGTATTTGATTGATTAGATTAAAATTGTATTCTTAAATTAAAACTGGCAGTCTTTGTAAACGGGTCATAGCCAGTATAGAATACGAAATTTTTATTATTTAAACTGCTTATTTCGTTTTGCTTGCTATTTTTTACTTTTATTGCTGTCCATATCAGGTTGATACCCCAAATTCCAACGGCAGTGTAGCCCATTGCTTTTGCTCGTTTGTTTTGATTCTGGCTATCTGATAACAAACCATCGTTAAGATTTTTGTCAGTGTTTGACAAATACGAACTGTAACTATCGTT